>CBININ010000211.1:0-4417 GCA_966250755.1 uncultured Gammaproteobacteria bacterium
GACTGAAGGCCGGGCAGGATGCCCGGCCGGTCGCGACTGAGTTGGCAGGAGCGGCTTACGCCGTCGCGAGCAGGCCGAACCCCTCCCTCCGGCGGCGCCGAAGGGCTCATCAAATCAGGTGAACGCGAACAAAACGACGGCGGTTGCCGAATCCGGCGGCGGGCCAGGAAGGTAGAATCGCGGCACCACGAAGAAGGATGACCATGGCCCCCGACCTGCGCGCCCGCCTCGCCCCCCTCGCCATTGCCCTGCTCCTCGCCGGCGGCGCCGGCGTCGCGCTGGCGGCCAAGAAGAAGCCCGCCGCGGCGCCCGCCGCCAGCGCCTGCTCCGACTTCTACCAGTTCAGCAACCAGTCCTGGCTGGCGGCGCATCCGCTGCCCAGCGGCCTGCCCAGCTACAGCCGCTGGAACGAACTCAACATCGCCGCGCAGCAACAGATGCTCGGCATGCTGGCCGGCAAGGGCCCGGCGCCGAGCGGCGCGGCCTCGCGCCTGCTCGCCGACCTCGTCGCCAGCAGCGGCGATCCGGCGTCGATGGACGCCGGTGTGCTCGCCGTGGCCGCGCCGCTGCTCAAGCAGATCGATGGCGCGCGCAAGCCCGGCGACATCGCGCGCGTGCTGCGCGCCCTGCACGTGGCCGGCGTACCGCTGCTGTACGGGTTCGATGCACTGCGCGACGAGGCCAGCGGCCGCCCGGTCGCCACCTTCTATCCAGCCGGCATCGGCCTGCCGGGCGCGGCCTACTACGCCGACGGCGCGGGCGAGCTCAAGGCCGGGCTCGATGCCTACCGCGGCTACCTCGCCGAGCAGTTGCGCTTCGCCGGCGTGCCCGAGGCCAAGGCGAAAGAACAGGCCATGCAGGCCTTCGCGCTCGAGCAGGCGCTGGCGCGCGCGATGGCCGCCGGCGCGCGCGAGCAGCTCGAGCCCGCCGCGCTCGCGAAGTCCTATCCCAATCTCAAGCTGCCCGAGCTGATGCAGCAACTGGGCTGGTCGCCGGCCACCGCCACCGTGTCGCAGCCGGCCTACTTCCACGCGGTGGACAAGCTGCTGGCGCGCCCGAACGTCGCCCATTGGCAGGCCTACCTTCGCGCACAGCTGATGCACTCGCTGGCGGCGGCGCGCGGCAACGATCCGCGCCTGGGCTACCTGGGCGCCCTCGGGATCACGTCCGGGCAGTCCCTGCAGCCGGTGGATCGTCTCAGCCTGCTCGCGCTCGCCGACGGCGCCGACCTGGCCAGCGCGGCGTACGCGGAAACGTATCCGGGCCCGGCGACGACGGCGCGCGCCACCGCCATCGCCGAAGCCGTGCGCGATGCGATGGGGCGCGCCATCGATCGCGCCGCCTGGCTCGACGCCACCGGCAAGGTCGACGCGCGCGCGCGTCTGGCCGCCCTGCGGATGGCAATCGGGCAGCCGCCGGAATCGATCTCGGTCGCGGACCTGCGCTTCGATCGCGCCAACCTGGCCTCCAACCTGCTGGCGCTGCGGCGCTGGAACCTCGGCCGCTCACTGGCGCGGCTCAACAGCGCGGTGTGGCCAGCGCCAGTGCAGCAATGGCAGCCGGTGATCGGCTACCAGCCCACGCAAAACCGCATCGTCGTCAGCGCCGCGGCGCTGCAGCCGCCGGTGATCGGCGCGGACGGCCAGTCCGCCGCGGACCATGGCAGCTTCGGCGCGCTGCTGGGCCAGCAGTTGGCATCGGCCTTCAGCGAATTCCGCGAACGCGATCCGGCCTGGGCGGCGAAGCAATCGGCCTTGGTCGCGCAGTACTCCGCCTATTCCGCGGGCCCGACCGCCAAGGTCAACGGCGCCGGCACCGCACGGCAGAATGCCGCCGACCTCGCCGGGCTCGAGCTTGCCTGGGATGCGCTGGCGTCGAAGGGCGCGCCGGATGCGGCGGCGGCCAAGCAGTTCTTCCGTGCCTGGGCCGAGGTGTGGGCGCGACAGGACGACGGGCTGTCGCTCGCTTCCTCGCAGGCCACCGCCGTGCAGGCGCCCGCGCGTTGGCGCGTGAATGGTCCGCTGGTGCACCTGCCGTCCTTCTCGCAGGCGTTTGCCTGCAAGCCGAGCCAGGCGATGTCGCGCCCGTCCAAGGACGTGCTCGCCGTCTGGCGCTGACATGCTGGAGTTCCGCCCCGGACAACGCTGGTTCAGCAGCGCCGAGCCCGAGCTCGGGCTCGGCACCGTGCTGCGCCTGGCCGGCCGGCAGGTGCAGATCGTCTTCACCGGCTCGGGCATGCTGCGCCACTACGCGCTGGGCAGCGCGCCGCTGCTGCGCGCGGCCTTCCGCGGCGGCGACCGCGTGCAGGTGGACGGCGCGGCGCGGGTCATCGAGCGCTTCGAGGTCGAGGACGGGCTGATCCGCTACTACTGCGGCGGCGAATGGATCGCCGAAGGCCAGCTCGACGCCGAGCAGCCGGTGTCGCAGGCCGACGCGCGCCTGCTGGCTGGGCGCCTGGACCGCAACGACCGCTTCGAGCTGCGCCGCGAGATGCTCGAGCGCCGCGCGCGCACCCGCGCCCATGCCGGCTGGGGCGTGCTCGGCGCGCGCATCGACCTGATCCCGCACCAGCTGCGCGTCGCCGAGATCGCCGCCGCGCGCCGCATCCCGCGCCTTCTGCTCGCCGACGAGGTCGGCCTGGGCAAGACCATCGAGGCCTGCCTGGTGACTGCGCAGCTTGTCGCCAGCGGCCGCGCGCGGCGCGTGCTGGTGCTGGTGCCGGAGAGCCTGGTCAACCAGTGGTTCGTCGAACTGCTGCGGCGCTTCAACCTCGGCTTCGCGATCTACGACGAGGAGCGTTGCGAGTCGCTCGAGCTCGGCGATGGCGCCAAGCGCAATCCCTTCGATGACGAGCAACTGGTGCTGGCCTCGGTGGACTGGCTGGCCAGCCATCCAGGCCGCGGGGTCCAGGCCCTGGAGGCCGGCTGGGACTTGCTGCTGGTGGACGAAGCGCACCACCTGGCGTGGTCGCCCGAAGGCGGCAGCGAGGCCTATCGTCTGGTCGAATCGCTGGCCGCGCGCACGCCCGCGCTGCTGTTGCTGACGGCCACGCCCGAGCAACTCGGCCTGGGCGGGCACTTCGCCCGCCTGCGCCTGCTCGATCCCGCGCGCTACACCGACCTGCCGGCCTTCGTCGCCGAGCAGCAGCGCTACGTGGCGTTATCGGGCATCGCGGAAAAACTGCTCGATGCCGAACGCCTGTCCGCCGGCGACATCGAAACCCTGGCGCCGCTGTTCCCCGGTGAAGGCGACCAACTGGCGCAGCGCCTGGCGCGGATCGCCGCCGGCGATCTCCTTGCGCGCGACCAGTTGCTCGGCGACCTGGTCGACCGCCACGGCACTGGGCGCGTGATGGTCCGCAATCGCCGCGCCGCGGTCGGCGGCTTCCCGCGCCGAATCGCCCACGTCACCGTGCTTCCCGAGATCGAGGATGCACGCCTGGCCGGTCGGCTGCAGGCGGAATTCGCCCACGACCTCGGCGACCTCGACGACGAGCCCGAGCACGACTACAAGCACGACCCGCGCACCGATTGGCTGCTGTCCACGCTCGACGCGATCGCGCCGGCCAAGGCCCTGCTGCTCTGCCGCAGCCGCGCCAAGGTGCAGGCGCTGGAGGAAGCCCTGCGGCTGCGCAGCGGGCTGCAGGTGGCGCGCTTCCATGAGGACATGAACCTCTTGCAGCGCGACCGCAACGCCGCCTTCTTCGCCGATCCCGAGGGCGCGCGCCTGCTGATCGCCAGCGAGATCGGCGCCGAGGGCCGCAACTTCCAGTTCGCGCAGCACCTGATCTTCTGGGACCTGCCCTTCCATCCGGACATGCTCGAGCAGCGCATCGGCCGGCTCGACCGCATCGGCCAGCGCGGCGACGTGCAGCTGCACCTCGCCGCCGCGTCCGGCAGCGCGCAGGAAGTGCTGCTGCGCTGGCTGCACGAGGGCCTCGGCGCCTTCACCGAGGTGGTGGCCGACGGCCGCGAGTTGCTCAAGCGCTTCGGCCGCGAGTTGCTCGACATCGTGGACATGGATCCGGAAGCCCGCGAGGCCGCGCTGTCCGGCCTGGTCGAGCGCACCCGCGCCACCCATGCGGAGCTGGCGGCGATCATTGCCCAGGGCCGCGACCGTCTGCTCGAACTCGGCTCGCGCGCCGGCGCCGACGACGGCGCCCTGCTCGCCGCCTTGCGCGAGGACGACGTGGAACAAAGCCACGACGACTACCCCTTGCGCCTGCTGGAGGCTTTCGGCATCCACGGCGAGGCGCTGGGGCCGCAAACCTGGCTGCTCGATCCCGAGTACCTGAGCACCGAGGGCTTCGAGGAATTCAAATCCGGCCCGCGCGCCGCCACCTTCGACCGCGCTACCGCGCTCGGCCGCGACGACCTGCTCTACCTGCGCGCCGACCATCCCCTGCTGCTGTCGGCGC
>CBININ010000212.1:0-4323 GCA_966250755.1 uncultured Gammaproteobacteria bacterium
GCCGCAAGGCGCCGGTGAAGACCTTCCTGATGGACCAGGCCGTGGTGGTGGGCGTCGGCAACATCTACGCCGCCGAGAGCCTGTTCCGCGCCGGCATCGCCCCCGGGCGCGCCGCCGGCCGGGTTTCGCGCGAGCGCTACGCGGCGCTGGCGGCGGCGGTGCGGGAGATCCTGGCCCACGCGATCCGCCGCGGCGGCACCACCCTTCGCGACTTCCTCAGCCCCGACGGCGCGCCCGGCTACTTCGAGCAGGAACTGCTGGTCTACGGCCGCGAGGGCGAGCCCTGCCGCGTCTGCGGCCGGACGCTGAAGGGCAGCCGCCTGGGCCAGCGCGCCACCGCCTGGTGCAGCCATTGCCAGCGCTAAACCACCCGCAAGATGAGCGAGGAATGAGCAAAACGTGAGCCGGTCGTAAATCCGGACGTGACAGCCGCCACGCGGCGGCTATGATGAAGCCCTCCAGCCCACGCAGAGGGGCGCCCCCCGGGGATTCACGTTGAGCGAGACGGCTGACATCACGCAATGGCTGAGCGCGGCCCGGGACGGCGATCGGGTCGCACTCGACCGCGTGCTCGCCACGCTCTATCGCGAGTTGCATTCCATGGCCCGGCGGCAGTTGGGCAACCAGAACGGCCACACGCTCGACGCCACCGGCCTGGTGCACGAGGCCTACCTGCGCCTGGTCGGCCGCGCCGACGCGCAGTTCGAGGACCGCGCGCACTTCTTCGCCTACGCCGCCTCGGCCATGCGCAGCGTGGTGGTGGACTACGCCCGCCAGCGGCTGGCGGTCAAGCGCGGCGGCGACCTGCACCGCGTCACCGACCTGCCCGAGGACGTCGGCGGCGGCATGCGCATCAACGAGGAGCTCCTGGGCCTGGACGTGGCCCTGACCCGGCTGGCCGACGTCGACGCCAAGCTCGCCCAAGTGGTGGAACTGCGCTACTTCGCGGGCCTGTCGGAGGCCGAGATCGCGACGCTCCTGAAACGCTCGGAACGCAGCGTGCGCCGCGACTGGCAGA
Source organism: uncultured Gammaproteobacteria bacterium (assembly GCA_966250755.1). Lineage (GTDB taxonomy): Bacteria > Pseudomonadota > Gammaproteobacteria > Xanthomonadales > Xanthomonadaceae > Arenimonas. The sequence goes on from CBININ010000212.1 coordinate 1,019, forward strand.
AGGCGCGCCTGTACCTGCTCGCCTCGCTGCAGGATTGACCGGCGCCAGCGGCCATGGAAGGCAAGCGCTGGTCGACGATCTCGCCGCTGCTCGATGAATTGCTCGACCTGACCGGGGTGTCGCGGGCCCGGCGGCTCGCGGAGATCGAAGCGGCGGATCCGTCGCTGGCGGCGGAGCTGACCAAGCTGATGGACCTGGAGGCCGACCGGCCCGACTTCATGTCGCAGCCGGTGGTGGACGCGCGCCTGTTCGCGGCGCAACCGGGCCAGGAGATCGGCCCGTACCGCCTGGTCGCGCCCATCGGCGAGGGCGGCATGGGCCAGGTCTGGCTGGCGGTGCGCGCCGACGGACTGTACGAGCGCCGGGTCGCGCTCAAGCTGCTGCGGCCCGGCCTCGGAGACGTCGGTCTGCATGCCCGCTTCACCCGCGAGCGGCAGATCCTCGCGCGCCTGGGCCATGCCCACATCGCGCGCCTGCTCGACGCCGGCATCAGCCAGGACGGCCAGCCCTACCTCGCGCTGGATTACGTGCGCGGCGACCCGATCACCGACTACGCGCAGAAGCGCCAGCTCGACCTGCGCACGCGCCTGCAGCTGTTCATGCAGGTCTGCGCGGCGGTCAGCCACGCCCATGCCAACCTGGTCGTGCATCGCGACCTGAAGCCCTCCAACATCCTGGTCAACTCGGCCGGCGAGGTCTGCCTGCTCGACTTCGGCATCGCCAAGCTGCTCGACCAGGAGGCCACCAAGGCCACCGAGATCACCCGCACCGGCAGCCGCACCTTCACCCTGCACTACGCCGCGCCCGAGCAGCTGCGCGGCGAGATCGTCACCACCATGACCGACGTGTATGCGCTCGGCGTGGTGCTGTACGAACTGCTGGCGGACGCCAAGCCGTATGAACTGAGCCGGCAGAGCGACGCCGCCTGGGAGGAGGCGATCCTCGCCGGCGACCCCGGACGCCCGTCCGCGGTGGTGGCCAAGCGCGCGCGCGACAGCGGCCTGGTCGCCGACAAGCGGCGCGCGCGCCTGCTGGCCGGCGACCTCGACAACATCGTGCTCAAGGCCCTGAGCAAGCAGCCCGAGCATCGCTACGCCTCGGTGGAGGCGCTGGCGCAGGACATCCGCCGGCACCTGGAAGGCCAGCCGGTGCAGGCGCGGGCGCAGAGCCTGGGCTACCGCGTGCGCAAGTACGTGCGCCGCCACGCGCTGGTGCTGGCCGGCAGCGCGGGCATCACCGGCGTGCTGGCGGTGGCGTTGGCGATCGTGTCCTGGCAGGCCGACCGCGCCGTGGTCGAGGCCACGCGCGCGCAGGCGATGCAGGATTTCGTGGTCGGCCTGTTCGAGAACTCCGGCAATGCCGCCGACGGCGGCTCGCTCGACGTGCGCGGCCTGCTCGATGCCGGCGTGGCACGCGCCGACTCGCAGCTCGCCACCCAGCCCCAGGCCCGCGCCGAACTGATCGGGCTGATCGCGCGCCTGCGCTCGGGCCTGGGCGACGAAGAGGAGGCCTTGCGGTTGCTCGACCGCCAGGAGGAGGTGCTGCAGGGCCTGGCGACTGCGCCGGCGGCGTTGGTCTTGGGCTCGGCGGCGATGCGCGGCCACAGCCTGCGGCAACTGCAGCGCCACCAGGAATGCCTGGAGGCGCTTGGCCCCCTGCTGCCGCGCGCGCGCGAGGGCGCCGGCAGCGAACCGCTGGTCGCCGCCGAATTCCTGTCCCAGCTCGGCCGTTGCCGCGCCGACGCCGGCCAGTTGGCGGGTGCACGCGAGTTGTTCACCGAGGCGCGCGCCCTGCGCCAACGCCACGACGACAGTGGCGCATTGGCGGCCGAGAGCGAAACCGACCTGGCCAGCCTGCTGATCACCGAGGGCCAGCCTGCCGCGGGCGTGCGTTCACTGCGCGAGGCACTCGGCCACCTGCGCGGCGCCGGCGGCGAGCAGAACGCGCTCGGCGTGGAGATCTGGTCGGGCCTCGGCGCGGCCTTCGAGGCGCAGGACAACAGCGTCGAGGCCGAGGCCGCCTACCGGCAGGCGCTCGACATCGCGATGAGCCGTTACGGCGCCGCGCATCCGCGCACCGGCCAGGTGCAGCAGTCGCTCGCCGGCGTGCTGATGGGCCAGGGCAAGCTGGCCGAGGCCGACCAGTTGCTGTCCTCCGCGCAGGACAGCTCGCTGGCGCGCTGGGGCAGCAACAGCCGCCAGCTGGCCGAACAGGAGGGCGTGCGCGGCATGGTGGCGCTGGAGCGCGACCGGCCCGACGACGCCGAGGCCCTGCTCGCCGACGCGGTGCGCATCCGGCGCAGCCGCAATACCTTGTCCGAGCATCCCTGGGACCTGTGCCACCTCGCCCAGGCCCAATGGGCGCAGGCGCGGATGGCCCAGGCCGAGGCCAACCGCCGCGAGTGCCTGGACCTGCTGGCGCGCCGGCCCGGCACCAACGTGGCGCCGGCGCTGGCGGCCCTGGTGCAATCCGCGCTCGACCGCGGCGACAGCGTGCAGGCGCGGGCCTGGATGGCGCAATGGCCGAAGGACCGCCCGGGCAGGGGCCCGGAGATCCAGCTGGTGCGCGCGCGCCTCGCCCTGCTCGACGGCGACCCGGGCGTGGACGCGCAATTGCAGGCGATGCTGCGCGAGCTGCCGGACGACCGCCGCTACCGCCGCCTGCGCTGGCAGGCGCTGAGCCTGCAGGCCGCATACCAATGCCTCAACGGCCGCGGCGCCGACGGCATCGCCCTGCGCGAGCGCACCTTGGCGGAAGCCCGGCGCGCCGAGCCCGAGCACCTGCGCCAGCAACGCCGGCTGACCGTGCTCAGCAACGCCTGCGCGCCGTCGGGATAAGTCGGAGAAACGGCCGCGCATTGCGCGCGGCACACGCGTGTCGCGCGATCAGTCGCCGTCGTGCTCGTCGAAGGGCAGCGGCGGCTGCTGCACGTCGATGTGTCCCTCGCCGGCCATGATCTTCTTGAACTCGGCGCGCGAGACCGACACGTAACGCTCGTTGCCGCCGATCTCCACCTGCGGGCCGTCCTTCACCGCCCGGCCCTGCTCGTCCACCCGCACCACCATCGTCGCCTTGCGGCCGGTGTGGCAGATGGTCTTGATCTCCTCGAGCTTGTCGGCCAGCGCCAGCAGGGCGGCGCTGCCCTCGAACAACTCGCCGCGGAAATCCGTGCGCAGGCCGTAGGCCAGCACCGGCACGTCGAGCCGGTCCACCACGTCGCTCAGCTGCCAGGCCTGCGCCTTGGACAGGAACTGCGCCTCGTCCACCAGCACGCAGTCGAGCTTGCCGCGCTGGGCGATGTCGGC
>CBININ010000213.1:0-4299 GCA_966250755.1 uncultured Gammaproteobacteria bacterium
CCCACCCCCTGTCTGGATCCACGACGGCCGGTTTATAATTTCGCGTTGCCCGACCCGCCCCACCTGCCGGAACCGAATGATGAAACATGCCGTGATGATCGCTTCCTGCCTGGCCCTCGCGGGCCTCGCGGGCCCCGTGCTCGCCAAGGGCGACGTCGCCAAGGGCAAGACCCTGGCCTACACCTGCACCGGCTGCCATGGCATCGCCGACTACAAGAACGCCTACCCGAGCTACAAGGTGCCGAAGATCGGCGGCCAGAGCGAGGCCTACCTGATCGCGGCCCTGACCGGCTACAAGAAGGGCGAGCGCAACCACCCGACCATGAAGGCCCAGGCCCGCAGCTTCTCGGACGCGGACATCGCCGACATCGCCGCCTACCTTGCCAGCCTCAAGACCAAGTGAGAATTCCGAGCATGATCCTGCGCAACGCCAGCCTCCTCGCCGCCCTCGCCTTCAGCGCCAGCGTCCTGGCGGCCGGCCCGGTCGGCAACCCCGTCGCCGGCAAGAAGGCGTTCGAGGCCACCAAGGGCGCCGACGGCAACCCCAAGGCGGCCTGCACCTCCTGCCACGGCGCCAACGGCAATGCCCCGCTGGAAGGCATGCCCAAGCTGGCCGGCCAGTACCCCGACTACCTCAACAAGGCCCTGCGCGAGTACCGTTCCGGCAAGCGCAGCAATGCCGTGATGGGCGGCCAGGCCAAGGGCCTGACCGACGCCGAGATCGACGACATCAGCGCCTACCTCGGCGCGGCCAAGGGCGACATCCACGACCTGAGCGGCCACGCCCGCTGATCGCCGCGCGCTAGCCCGCTGGAGCCCGCTCCAGCGGCTTGCGGCACTGCGCCTCGTACAACTTCCGGGTCCGCCGCCACGCATCCTGCGTGGTGGCGCCGACGATCTGTTCCCACCACGCCTGGCATTCCCGGTCTTCTTCCGGACTGAGCGTGTCCGGGTCGTCCACCGGCCCGACGTAGTCCGAGCCGGGCGTCAATACGCCGCAACCGCCACCCAGCGCCAGCAGCGACACTTTGCACACCATCGTCGATTGCGAGCGCCCCGGGACTTTCACCCGGATTTCCTTGGTGGTCTTCTCGACCATGCTTTCCAGCAGCGAGGTCAGCAGGTCCTTGTCCGGCTTCCAGTACTCGTCGAAGCGCGTGCTTTCGTAGGCGATCGGCGGCGGCCGGTTGAGCAGCCTGTCGGCCCGCTCCATGCCGGGTACCTGGAAATCGAAGGTGCGGGTGTCGCCGAACTTGCGGTCGATCTGCTCGAGCATGTCGTTCGGCAGCTTCAGGCGACCATCGTCACCGTAGAGCTCGAGTTTGCGCGGCGCGGGGACGGGTTGCACCTGCAGGGGCTGCGGCGCCACCGGTCGGCGGCGTGGCGGCCGTGATGTCGTCGGGCGGATGGCCGGCACCTCGCGCGGGCGATCCGGTTCGACGGCGACTTCGACGACAGGCTCGCTCGGCGGCGCGGGCAGCGGGTCCGGCGGAATGAAACCGACCTGGATCGCCTCGTCCCGCGGCGGCGATTCATCCACGTCCAGCCACGGCAGCCACAGCGCCACGCCGAGGTGCGCCAGCACCACCGCGGCGAAGACGGCAGACCGCGCGCGCGGCGAAGGCCAGGCGGGCTCGGGCGCCCGCAACGACTGCGGTCGCCATGCGTCCATGATTTCGATGGCGTCCTGCGTTCCCTCGCGACTCATCGCCTGCCCGTGGCCCTTCGACGGCCGCTAGGACTCGCGCCGCGGGGCGGAAGTTCAGCGCGCGATGTAGGGCGCCGCGCCGCTGGCGTGGTCGGTGGCGTCGCGCACCGCCGTGACCTCGGGCACGTGCTGCCGGAGGGTCTTCTCGATGCCGTTGCGCAGGGTCATGTCCACCATGCCGCAGCCGTGGCAGCCGCCGCCGAAGCGCAGCACCACCACGCCGTCGGCGGTGACTTCCTCCAGCGCGACGCGGCCCTTGTGCGCGGCCAGGGTTGGATTGATCTCGGTTTCGAGCACGTACTGCACGCGCTCGACCAGCGACGCGTCCGCGCCGGGCACTTCGCCCTTGATGCGCGGCGCCTTGATCGTCAGCTGGCCGCCGGTGGCCTGGGCCTGGTAATCCATCAGCGCGCCGTCGAGCCAGCGCACGCTGCCGCCATCGACGTAGAGCGTGAAGCCCTCGCACTCGAGCTGCCATTCGTCGCCGAGCAGGTCGCCGCTCTCGCAGAATTCGAGCCGCGCGTCGGCGCGCGGCGTGCCCGGATGGACGGCGCTGACGCGGATGCCCACGGCGTCGCCGCCCTGGCTCGCCAGCAGGTGGCGGAAATAGGCTTGCGCCGGTTCGGTGATCTCGATCATGCGGGTATTCTACGCCCCTCGGGTTTCGACCATCTGGAGGCGCGCATGACCACGATCAAGGACCTGGCCGGTCGGCATTGCCAGCCGCTGCGCGGCGTCGAACACAAGTTGTCGCAGGCCGCCGTGGACGCGGGCCTCGCCGCCCTGCCCGGCTGGGCGCTGGAGGCCGACGGCGGCGGCATCACCCGCACCTTCCGCTTCCCCGACTACCACCGCACCATGGCCTTCGTGAACGCGCTGGCCTTCATCGCGCACCGCGAGGACCACCACCCCGACCTTGGCGTGCACTACGACCGCGTGGTGGTGCGCTACTCGACCCACGACGTCGGCGGGCTGAGCGAGAACGACCTCACCTGCGCGGCCAAGGCCTCGCGGCTGGTCGAGGACTGAGCCTCAGGCCAGGCGATCGAGCACCGCGCGCAGGTCCTCGGCCAGCGGTGCGTTGATGAGGTAAGGCGTGTGGTGCGGGCCGAGTTCGAAGCCCATCGAGGCGGCGTGCAGGAACAGCCGCTTGAGACCCGCCTGCTCGGCCAGGCGCTTGTTCGCCTCGCGGTCGCCGTATTTCTCGTCGCCGGCCACCGGATGGCCGATGTGCTGTGCGTGCACGCGGATCTGGTGGGTGCGGCCGGTCTCGATGCGCACCTCGCAGAAGCTGTGGCCGCCGCGGCGTTCGATCAGCTTGAAGTGGCTCACCGAAGGCTTGCCGCGCGGGTCCACCCGCACCATGCGCTCCCCACCCTGCAGCATCGAGCGCTGCAGGGGCTGGTCCACGGTCATCGTGCCGGAGGGCATGCGGCCGACCAGCAGCGTGAGGTACTGCTTGTTTGGCGCCTCCTCGTCCTCGCCCTCGCGCATCAGCGACTGCAACTCGAGCAGCGCCGAGCGCTTCTTCGCGATGACCAGCACCCCCGAGGTGTCGCGGTCCAGGCGGTGCACCAGTTCCAGCGGCTCGCCCGGCCGCAGCGCGCGCAGCCCCTCGATCACGCCGAAGCTCACGCCGCTGCCGCCGTGGGCGGCGATGCCGGCCGGCTTGTTCAGGGCCAGCAGGGCCTTGTCCTCGAACACGATGCTGGCGGCCAGGCGCTCGAGCATGGCCTTGGGCGGGGCGCGGACCTCGCCGGGCGCCTCGAGCTTCACCGGCGGGATGCGGACCTCGTCGCCGCCGGCGACCCGGCTATCGGGCTTGGCCCGCTTGCCGTTGATCCGGACCTGGCCGCTGCGCACGATCTTGTAGACCAGGCTGCGGGGGGCGCCCTTGAGCTGGCCGAGCAGGAAATTATCGAGTCGCTGGCCGTCGCGATCCTCGGCCACGCGCACCAGTTTCACGCCCCCTGAGACTTCCGTTGCCGCCATGGGGACTCCACTGATACACTCGAAAGGCAAGATAACGTCCTGATTTCCCTTGTTCGTCGGCCGAAAGCCTCCGAATCCGGGTTCCGGAAGGGCCGCTACCACACCCCCCGGGGGTGACCATGTTAGCCGGTCCGGAAGGCGGGCGGAGGATCGCCTCGCGCCACGGCGCGTGCCATACCGGCAGGCGCCAGGCGCCCGCCGGGCCCCTTAACGAAACAAACAATCAAGCGCTCCCGCGGGCGGCCAAGCCCGAGGTACTGAAGCGCTGGAAGTTCCTGCCAAGCCCGGATGCGCCTGCGCGCCGGGTAGAAACCTGGGCGGATCCGAAGGCGTTTCCTCGCGGTCGAGCGCGTGAGGAAGCCAGCATGAAGCGTATGTTGATCAATGCCACGCAGGCCGAAGAGCTGCGCGTGGCGATCGTCGATGGCCAGACCCTGTACGACATCGACATCGAGCAACCCTCGAAAGAGCAGAAGAAGTCCAACATCTACAAGGGCCGCATCGTCCGGCTCGAACCTTCCCTCGAAGCGGCCTTCGTCGATTACGGCGGCGAGCGCCACGGCTTCCTGCCGCTGAAGGAAATCTCCCGCGACTACTTC
>CBININ010000214.1:0-4294 GCA_966250755.1 uncultured Gammaproteobacteria bacterium
TGCATGCCCACCACCACGGTGGTGGCCGACAGCACCGAGGCGATCGCCGAGATGTTGGCGACCATGCGGCCGATGAAGGAATCGACGATGTCGAGCGCGGAGATGTCGAGCAGCACGCCGCGCGCGCCGCTCTTCTCGATGCGGTGGGTCAGGTCGTCCTGCAGCGTGAGGGCGAGCTGGTCGTGCATGTCCACCTGGATGGTGACCAGCAGGAACTCGCCGATCTGCAGTATCGGGATGCGATCCACGCCCTCAGGCCGCGCGCGAGACGCTGTAGCCGCCGCGCTTGAGCGCCAGCGACAGGGCGTCGGCCAGGCTGGCCTTGGTGGTGATGCCGGTCAGGTCGATGCCCAGGTGCACGATGGTCTGGGCGATCTGCGGACGGATACCGCTGATGATGCAGTCCGCGCCCATCAGCCGGATCGCAGTCACCGTCTTGAGCAGGTGTTGCGCCACCAGCGTGTCCACGGTGGGCACGCCGGTAATGTCGATGATGGCCGTGGTCGAGCCGGTTTCCACGATCCGCTGCAGCAGCGACTCCATCACCACGTGGGTGCGGGCGCTGTCGAGCGTGCCGATCATCGGCAGGGCGAGCACGCCCTCCCACAGCTTGACCACCGGGGTGGACAGCTCGAGCATCTCCTCCTGCTGGCGGCTGATGATCGCCTCGCGGCTGCGCTGGAAGGTGGTGACGGTGTACAGGCCGAGCCGATCGAGCAGTTCGTTGGCGCTCCAGGTGGCGTCGGCCAGCACCTCGGGGCGCGTGGCGAAGGCCTCGCGCGACTGCTGGAAAAGCGCGTTCTTGAGCGAGAACACGAAGCTGGCGGTTTGCGCCGAGGAGGCGCCCGCGGTGGCAAGGTTGCGCGACAGCGTTTCGAGGAAGGCGCGCAAGGGCGCGGCCGCGGCTCCATCGAGGTCGCCATCGGCCGATGCCGCCAGCAGGCGCAGGAATTCGGCGGCCTGGGACGCCATGTCGCCGCCATCGAAGCGCGTGCCCCAGCCGGCATTGCGCAGGTCTTCCATCCAGGCGGCGAGCAGCCGATCCTGGCGGCTCTGGATGAGCGCCAGCAATTCCTTGTTCAAGAGATTTCCCCACGCGACGGACAGTGACGGGGGATGCTATCACCGCGTTGACGAAGCTGAAGGGCGTGGCCCGAGGCATTCAGCCGCCGGAAAGTTTCAAGCCTTGCAAATTGCCCGATCCACGGACGACAGCGGCAAACCGGTGCGCGCGCACAGAGCCGCGAGCACGTGGCGGCGCGCAATCGTCGGGACCGAAGGCGATTCGTTGCCTGCCGCCGCGAGTGCATCTTCGAGCATGCCGAGCGTGCGGCCCGGCTCCGCGCGCCACCGCGATGACCAGCGCGCCAAGCCGAGCGCTTCCTCGAGCAACGCGGCGTCGATCACCTGCACGCCGAGGCGATTGGACTGCCGCAGCGCCCAGTCCTCCGCCAGCGCATTTGCGTCCCCGCTGGCAAGGTCGGGAATGTCCAGCGTGCCGACGACCGATTCGAAGCCCGGCATGTCCTGCACGGCGCGGTCGCGCGTGTGCGCGGTCGCCGTGCCGACCAGTTGCAATCGCCGCGACTGCAAATGCGGCCAGAGCCGCTCGAGCAGCGTCGGCGATCCGTCCTCGGCATCCTCGAGCAGCTGGAACCAGTGTCGGACGTGCCACACGTGCCCTTCGCCCGACAGGCCCGCGACCAGCGACTCGATCCGCTCGTCGAGCGGATGCACGTGCTGCACCCCGGCCAGCAGTTCGGCGGGCGAGGCTTCGATGACGGTCCAACCCTCGCGCGCGAGCGATCGCAGGGCCGCGCGCAGCAGCGCGGCCTTGCCGCGGCCCGGATCGCCGACCAGCAGCAGGTGCGGGCGCGTGGGCGCCTGCAGTCGCGCGACGAGATCGTCGAGTCGTCGCGAGATCGCGGGGCAATAGGCGAAGTCCTGCGCGAGGGACCGCACATGCCGGCCCTGGTCCAGTCGCTCGAGTTCGGCCAGGAAGGCCTTCACCGCCGGCGGATCGAAATCGGCCAGCGCGGTGCGGCGCTCCTCCAGGCACCAGTCGAGGTCGACATCGGTCGCGTCCAGCCGCGGCACCAGCCCGGCCGCCAGGCGGTCGCCAAGGTAGTCCCAGATCGCGCTGCGCAAGGCGGGGTAATCGGCGGCCCAGGGCCCGAGGCGCAGCAAGGCCAGTGCGAACACGCGAGGCTCCGGGCTCTCGCGCAGGTAGGCAAGCGCAAAGGGCAGCGCAAAGTAGCCGACGCGATCGAGCACGCGGGCCACGCCCACCCGGTCGTCGTCGCCAGCGCGGCGCATCGCCGCCAGCGAGGCGCAGGCCAGGGCGGTGGACGGGGACGTCATCCACTCCTGTCTGTCGGCGGGCGTGCCGTGTTCCAGCGCGGCGACCAGCGCGTCGAAACGCGGATCGGCGGCCAGCGCGCGGTCGTCGCGCATCTCCCGCAGCGCTTCATCGAGCTCGCCGGCGAGCGCGGCGATGCGCGCCCCTGGCGCCTCGGCCGCGCCTGCACGCGGCGCGGACTCGGGCGGCGGCGCATCGAAGCGATACGGCGTGGCCTGCGCCGACGGCCGCGCACCGAACTCGCGGACGAAGGCGGCCAGGCGCGCGAACCCCGACAGGTCCATCGGGTTGCGGAAGGGGATGTGGGTGAGCAGGCAGTACAGCGCCACCTCGAACACGCTGGTGCGCCGCGGCGGCAGCCGCGCGAGCACCGCGTCGAGGTTCGCATCCAGCCAGGCCAGGCTGCCGAGCAGGCCGGCGCGGCGCTTGAACGAGGCGGCGTCGGGCGGGCGCTTGGAGACCACTTCGTGGAAGACGATCTCGGTGTGCACGCCCATCGCGTTGAACACCAGCTCGCCGGCGTCCAGGTGCAAGGGGTCGAGCCCGTGCTCGGGGAAGACCAGCAACTCGCCGCGGCCGGAGCCGGCGGCGAGCACGCGGCAGATGTTCAGGCAGCCGTAGATCGTGTCACCGCCGCGCTGCAGCACCGGCAGCTTGAGCGCCGGATTGCCGCCGTAATCGGCGGGGTCCAGGCTCATCAGGTCGTGGATGGGGTGCAGGCGCAGCGGCACGCCGAGTTCGGCCGCGACGATCCGCACCACGCGGGTGAAGTGCGAACTCTGCCGCCCGACCAGCACCGACTCCGCCACGGCGCGGCGCTCCCGTCAGACCCGCACGAATTCCTTGCCGCGGTTGCCGGCGACGATGTTCTCGAACACCTCGTTCACCGCGCCCCAGCTGCGCAGCTGCTTCATCCGGCCCAGCCAGGCCTTGATGTTCGGGTAGTCGGCGAACTCGCAGCCGACCAGCTCGCCGATCGAGACGATGCCGCTGCCGAAGTAGTCGGCGATCGTGATCGCGTCGCCGCACAGGAAGGCCTTGCCCCCGCCCAGCCAATGGTCGTTGAGCACCTGCAGCCAGCGGCGGGCGTTCTTCTGCCCCCATTCGATGGCGGCGCCCTGGGCCTCGTCGCTGCGGCGCTTGTGGTTGGGGAACAGCTGCGGATACACCAGCCCGTAGCCGAAGTCGCGGTAGAACTGGGTGTTGATCCAGTCCATCGCCTCGTTGACGCGGGCACGCTGGCGCAGGTCCTTCGGGTACTCGGGCAGCTCGTATTTGTCTGCCAGGTACTTGAGGATGGCCGAGCTCTCGGTGAGGTGGAAGCCCTCGTCCTCCAGCATCGGCAGCATCTTGCTCGGGTTGAGGGAGGCGAAGGGTTCCTGGTGGTGGGCGCCGACCATCAGGTCCACGAATTCCTCGCCGCAGTGGATGCCCTTTTCGGCGATGAACAGGCGCACCGGGCGGGCGGCGGTGGAGACGGGATGCATGTAGAGCTTCATGGCGGGCTCCTGGTCGGCGGAAGCGGCCATTAGACCCGAGCCCGGGCGCTGCCGCCAAGGGCGGGATCCGCCAGCGCGGGGGAGGCGGGGCGCGTCGGACCGGCGCGTTCAGCGGCACTTGGGCGCGCGCAGGCGACAGTGGCAGCATGCGCGAAGACACCGTCCAGAGACTGAGCCTGTGCGAGGCCGCCGACCTGCTGCTCAACGAATGCCGCATGGTGTTGCCCGGCATCCAGGCACTGTTCGGCTTCCAGCTGGTGGCGGTATTCAGCGAGCGCTTCTCGCGCCTGTCCGAGCTCGACCAGCAGATGCACCTGTGGGCAACGGCCATGGTGGTGGTGGCGATCGCCATGATCATGACGCCGGCCGCCTATCACCGGCAGGCCGAACCGCGGCATGTCAGCCTGACCTTCCTGCGCGTCTGCACCTGGCTGCT
>CBININ010000215.1:0-4292 GCA_966250755.1 uncultured Gammaproteobacteria bacterium
TCGCGCAGGAAGCGCTGCACGTTCTCGACCTTGGCGCCGCGCCAGCCGTAGATGGCCTGGTCGTCGTCGCCGACCACGAACACCTGCCCGGTCTCGCCGGCCAGCACGCGGATGAAGGCGTACTGGATCGCGTTGGTGTCCTGGAACTCGTCCACCAGGATCTGGCGGAAGCGCTGCTGGTAATGCGCCAGCAAGGCCGGTTGCCTGAGCCACAGCTCGTGCGCGCGCAGCAGGATCTCGGCGAAGTCCACCAGGCCGGCGCGCTGGCAGCGCAGCTCGTACTCCTCGTAGGCGCGCAGCAGCGTGCGGGTGTAGAAGTCGCCGCCGGGCGCCTGGATGGCGGAGGGCCGGCGGCCTTCGTCCTTCTGCGCGTTGATCCACCAGGCGATCTGCCGCGGGGGAAAGCGGCCCTCGTCGAGCTCGAGCGCCGTGGCGATGCGCTTGATCAGGCGGATCTGGTCGTCGCCGTCGAGCACCTGGAAGCCTTCCGGCAGCTCGGCTTCGCGCCAGTGCAGGCGCAACAGGCGGTGCGCCAGGCCGTGGAAGGTGCCGATCCACATGCCGCGGGTGCCGCCCGACAGCAGCGACTCGACGCGGCCGCGCATTTCCGCCGCCGCCTTGTTGGTGAAGGTCACGGCGAGGATGCCGTGCGGCGGGACGCCGACGACTTCGTTCAGCCAGCCGATGCGGTGGGTGAGGACGCGGGTCTTGCCGGAGCCGGCGCCGGCCAGCACCAGGTAGTGGCCGGGCGGGGCGGAGACGACCTCGCGTTGCGCGGGATTGAGTTCATCGAGCAGGTGCGAGACATCCATGCGCCATTGTAGTTTGGGATGTCAGCACTTTCGCGGCCTCCGGCCGCGCGGTCGGGCGAGCGCGCGGTTCAGTCCGGCAGGTGGCCCAGCCCGCGCAGCATGTCCTCGAACGGCGCCGGCCGCGCGAACAGGTAGCCCTGCACGCCGTCGCAGCCGTTGGCCAGCAGCCAGGCGCGTTCCTCGCTCACTTCCACGCCTTCGGCGATCACCGTCAGGCCCTTGCCGTGCGCCAGCGAGATGATCGAGCGGCAGATCGCCGCGTTGTCGTCGTCCTGGTGGACGCCGCGCACGACGCTGCGGTCGATCTTGATCTTGTCCGAGGGCACGCGGTGGATGGTGGACATGCTCGAATAGCCGGTGCCGAATTCGCCCAGGGCGATGCCGACGCCGAGCTCGCGCACCGCCGTCAGCACGGCGATGGAGCGGTCCGGGTCCTGCATCACCGTGCCTTCCGACAGTTCGAGTTCGAGCGCGCCGGCCGGGATCTGGAATTCCTTCACCAGCTTGCGCAGGTAATCCACCATCCCCGGGTCCTCGAACTGCGCCGCGGACATGTTCACCGAGACCGCGACGTCCGGCCAGCCGGCTTCCACCAGCTTGAAGTGGTAGGCGCAGGCCTCGCCGAGGATCCAGCGGCCCAGCGGCAGGATCAGGCCGCTGTCCTCGCAGATCGCCAGGAACACCACCGGCGGGATCAGCCCGCGGTCCGGATGGCGCCAGCGGATCAGGCTTTCCACCGCCACCGGGCGGCCGTCGGCCGCGTACTCGGGCTGGAAGAACATCTGGAACTCGCCGTTGTCCATCGCCTCGCCAAGGCGGGCGACGAGGTCGTCGCGTTCACTCATCTGCGGGTGCCCCTTCGTGCAGGCGCGACCGGGCGTCGCGCCATCGCCTGACATTACAAGGCAAACGACCCCGGGCGCGGTGTGACCGTGGGCGCAGAAAGCAGCCGCGTGCCTGCGACACGCCGTGACGGGGCGCGCGGTGTGCGGACATTACCTATGCGCGCTAGCGTCGCTCGACGCCCGGCAGCTGCAGGACGTAATCGGCGCCCATCAGCCGCGAGGGCGTGTAGAAACCACCCGCCGGCGCCGGCCCGTCGAGCAGGCGCGCGACGATGCCCAGCGAGGCGGTGACGGTGAGGGTGTAGCCGTTGGGCGTGCGCAGCTGGCCGCGCTTCTCCTCGCCGGCGTCGTTGCGCACCTCGCCCCAGACCCAGGCATCGCTGGCCGCGCGCGCCTTGGCGTCGGGCCCGGACACGCGCTGGTGCACCTGCCGCTTGAGCCAGCCTTGCACGGGTGCGGTGCCGAGCAGGGGACCGAGCCAGCGCAGGCGCCGCAGCCGCGCGGCGCTCGCCGGCGGCACGCCCATGTAGACCTCGATGTCGGGAATGCCGGTGGACAGGTGGGCGGTGTAGACGTCGCCCCACGGAATCGTCATCGCGAAGCGCGCCTGGCCCTCGCGTTCGAAAGTGCGCGTCTTCCAGGCCAGCGGCACTTTCACCAGGCGGCCGCCGATGCGCGCACGTCCGCCCTTGCCCAGGCCCTCCACGCCGGTCAGCGCAGTGCCCGGGCTGGGTCCGCCGGCCGCATCGAAGGCCAGCACCAGCGAGCTCGCGTCGGGCAGCTCGGCCTTGAGCTGCGCGGCCAGGCAGTCGGTCGGCACCACGTCGAAACCGGCGCCGGGCAGCACCACGATGCCGCGCTGGCGGGCGCGCGCGTCCTGCGCGTGGCAGTGCGCGAACACGTCGATCTCGCCGGTGATGTCCAGGTAATGCGCGCCCACGTCCAGGCAGCCTTCCAGCATCGGCGCGCTGGTGGCGGAAAAGGGGCCGGCGCAATGCAGCACCAGCCCGACGCCCTTCAGGCCGGCGCGTACCGCCGCCGGGTTGTCGAGGCCGAACACCCGCACCGGCAGCTTCAGTTGTTTGCCGAGCGCCTCGAGCGCCTCGGCGTTGCGGCCGGCCAGGATCGGCGACAGCCCGCGCCGCACGGCCTCCTCCGCCACCAGCCGGCCGGTGAAGCCGTTGGCGCCGTAGACCATCCACTTGATGGGCGCGGCCATCGCATCAGCCCTTCGCGAGCGCGCCGCGCATTGCCACCGTGCGCTTGAGCATCATGCGGAAATAGAACTCCGGGAAGAAGCGCTTGATCCGCCAGCGCAGCGGCTCGCGCACCGTCGGCAGGATCAGGAAGCGCCCGACCTCGGCCTGCGCGAACACCTTGTCGGCGACGCTGTCCACGGTGTCGGGCGCGTTGTCCATCAGCTTGATGACGATCGGCTTGGTGGCGGCGTTGCCGACCACGTGGTCGCACAGGTTGGTGCGGAAGAATGACGGGCAGATGACGCTGACGCCGATGCCGCGGTGCTGCACCTCGGCGCGCAGCTGTTCCGACAATGCCAGCACGCCGGCCTTGGCCACGCCGTAGGTCATCGCGCCGGGCGCGCCGGCGATGGCGGCGAAGCTGGCGGTGTTGATCACCTGGCCACGTCCGGCCGCGAGCATGGCCGGCAGGAACAGCCGGCAGCCGCGCACCACGCTGAGCAGGTTGGTTTCCAGCACCTGCCGCCATTCCGCCATGGTCGTGTCCACCATGGCGCCGCCGGAGGCGATGCCGGCGTTGTTGACGAGCACGTCCACGCCGCCCCAGGCCGCCTCGATCTGCGCGTGCAGGTGTTCCATCGCCGCATCGCTGGAGACATCGGCGGCGAGAGCCAGGTGCCCGCTGCCGGCCAGGCGCGCGCGGGTGGCGTCGCTGCGCTCCACGCTCAGGTCCACGCAGGCCACGCGGCCGCCGGCGGCGGCGTAGCGCAGGGCCAGGGCCTGGCCCAGGCCGGAACCGGCGCCGGTGATGAGGACGCGTCGCGAGGCGCTCATGCGGGAAATCCCTGCGTGCTAGGCTTCCGGCGAGCATAGCAAGCGGCGGTTGCGCCGCAACCGGAGACCGCCCGCATGTCCACCGCGCTGTTCGACCTTTCCGGCAAGACCGCCCTGGTGAGTGGCGCCTCCCGCGGCATCGGCGAAGCCATCGCCCGCCTGCTGGCGGCGCAGGGCGCGCGGGTGGTGTGCACCAGCCGCAAGCTCGAGGGCTGCGAGGCGGTGGCCGCCGCCATCCGCGAAGCCGGCGGCCAGGCTCGCGCCCTGGCCATGCACGTCGGCGACCCGGCGGCGATCGAGGCCGCCTTCGCCGCGCTCGACGCCGAGGGCTGGTCGCCGGACATCCTGGTCAACAACGCCGCCGCCAATCCCTACTTCGGGCCGATGCTCGAGCAGGATCTGGGCAGCTTCGAGAAGACCGTCGAGGTCAACCTGCGTGGCTACTTCTGGACCACCGTGCAGGCCGCGCGACGCATGAAGGCGCGCGGCGCCGGCGGCTGCATCGTCAACATCGCGTCGGTCAATGCGCGCCGTGCGGCGCCCGGCCAGGGCGTGTACTCGATGACCAAGGCCGGCATCGTCAACCTGACCGAGGGCTTCGC
>CBININ010000216.1:0-4290 GCA_966250755.1 uncultured Gammaproteobacteria bacterium
TGCACGGTGTTCTACCTGCTGGTGGCCGCGGGCGCGATCGGTGCGTACGGCGCCAATCCGGTGACGGACGCGGGCGGCCAGGCGCTGGCCGCGGGCTCGAGCGAACTGGCGCTGCGCTGCACCCAGCTCGCCGGCACCTTGCCGCTGCCGTGCTCCGGCGAGGCGCTGGCGCACGTGCTGCGCTCGATCGGCCACGGCACGGCCGGCAACCTGCTCGGCCTGGCGGTGTTCATCGCCCTGCCCTCGGTGATCCTGACGATGATGTTCGGGCAGACGCGGATCTTCTTCGTGATGGCCCGCGACGGCCTGCTGCCGGCCGCGCTGGGCCGCATGCACCCGGTGTTCCGTACCCCGCACGTGGTCACGATCGCCACCGGCATCGGCGTGGTGTTCGGCGCCGCCTTCTTCCCGGTGGGCAAGCTGGCCGACATCTCCAACTCCGGCACCCTGTTCGCCTTCCTGGTGGTGTCGCTGGCGGTGATGCTGCTGCGCCGGAGCGAGCCCGACCGCCCGCGCAGTTTCCGCACGCCGATGGTCTGGCTGATCGGCCCGCTGTCGGTGATCGGGTGCGTGGTGTTGTTCGCCTTCCTGCCGACCAGCGCGCAGCTGGTGTTCCCGATCTGGGGCGCGGTCGGCCTGGCGGTCTATTTCGGCTACAGCCGCGCGCGCAGCCACATGCGCCCGGGCGCCGCGCCGCCGGCGGAATGAGTGATGCCCGAGTGGCACACGCTGCTGCTGTTCTCGGTCGCGGTGCTGGGCCTGCTGATTACGCCCGGGCCGAGCATGGCCTTCCTGCTGGCACACAGCCTGGCCAGCGGTCCGCGCGGCGGGCTGGCAGTGGCGACCGGCATCCTGCTGTCGGACCTGGTGATGAGCGCGCTCACCGCCCTGGGCCTGGCGGCGTTGATGGCGGCGTCGCCGCGCGCCCTGGAGACGGTGCGCTGGACCGGGGCGATCTACCTGCTTTGGCTGGCATGGCAGTCGCTGCGTCGCGGCGACGTCCGCCTCGCTGCGGCCGAGCGCAAGCCCTTCGCCGTCATCGCGCGGCAATCGCTGCTCAACAGCCTGCTCAACCCCAAGGCCTTCCTGTTCTTCGTGCTGTTCCTGCCGCAGTTCGTGCAGCCGGCGGCGGACCACGTGACGCTGCAGCTGGGCGTGCTCGGCGCCTGGCTGGGTGCGGAGGCGTGGTTGTTCCATGCGGGGCTGGGGATGATCAGCGGCTCGGCGGCACGAGGTCTTTCGGGCCCTCGTTCATCGCGCGCGCTTAGCGGCATCCAGGCCGCGGTGTTCCTCGGCTTGGCGCTGCGCCTGCTGCTCGGCTGAGACCGCGGCGCTCAGTCGGATTTCGGAATCCGCAATCGCTTTATCCAGTCCACCAGCGCTTGCGGCTCGTAGGGCTTGCGCAGGTGCGGACCGTCCTCGCACAACTCGCCGGCCAGTTTGGCCGTGCGATCGGTCGTCGCGGCGAGCAGCACCCGCAAGCCCTCCGACCGCGCCTTCAAGGCCCTGGCGAGGGTGAAGCCATCGCGTTCGCCGGGCAGGTCGACCGCGATGAAGGCGATGTCGATGCCCGGGTCCATGGTTAGCGCGGCCTCGGCCTCTTCAGCCGACACCGCCTCCACCACCCGGTAGCCGCATTCGCGCAGGTAGCCGGCGATGGCCGCGCGCTCGACGGCGTCGTGCTCGACCAGCAGCAGCGCGGGTGCGTCGGACCCTGTCCCGGCGCGCGCGTTCACGGCGCGGCCTTCGCGGGCGGCAGCATCGCCAGCAGGGCGCGGAAATCCTGGCCGTCGCGCAGCACGATCACATGCAGGGCCGGCCGGGTCCGTCGCACCCACTCGGCGAAACCCTCGCCGCTCATCGATCCGCCCAAGGCCTGCTGGATCACGAGCACGTTGATCTCGAGGCGGGCATTGAGCAGGGCCAGCGCCTCGTCCGAACTGGCGGCCTCCATTACCTGGCAGCCTGCGGCACGCAGGGATTCGGCCAGTGGCGTGCGGGTCCGGATGGAGCCATCCACCAGCAGCACGGCAAGCGAGCGGTCGCGGGCACGGGGGGCGACACCTTCCACCTGGGTTGTCCTCCGCCCGGTACAGGGGTACAGCTTCGTGAATCAATGATGTATGGATACTGACCGGACCCGGGGAGGGACCTGCACGCCATGGCCGCGGGCGTGGAGAAGCTCCGGGCGGCGGACCAGCACGAACTCAAGGCTCAGGTGATCGGCGGCAGTGCGTCGAGGACCACAACATTGCTCGTCGTGCCCTTGAAGCGATGCCCGACGATCGCCTGGTAGGCCGGCGACTCGTACCAGCGACGCAGTTCCGCGCGATCCGGGAAGCTCAGCAGCACCGTGCGATCGAAGGGCCACTCGCCCTCGAAGGCAGGCGGCGCGTCCTGCACGGCCAGCACCTGTCCCTCGAACTGGCGGAACACGTCCAGGAAGTCGCGCACGTAGGTGTCGTATTCCGCGCGATCGTGGATGCGCATGTTGTTGACGACATAGACGGGCATGGCCCACTCCGCGGCTCTTGGGAAATGCAGTCTCGCGCGACCGGCCACCGAACCGACAGTGCGCGACGGGACCGATTGCAGGCTCAATGCGCCAGGCGCGGGTCCACCGACAGCTGTTCGTGGAGGAAATCGGTGAGCGCCTTGATGCGCGCGACGTTGCGCAGGTCGGGATGCGTCAGCACCCAGATCTGGGTGTCGAGCTCGGGCGGCGGATCGCGCAGGCGCACCAGGCCTTCGGTCGCATCGCCAAGCGGGCACAGCAACCAGCCCACGCCGAAGCCCGCGGCCACCGCCTGGCCCATCGCCACCAGGCTGGCCACGCGCAGGGCCACGCGCTCGTTCGGCACGTGCTTGCGCATCCATTTCGCCGCTTCCAGGTGGGCGAGCGCGGGATCGTGGCCGACCCAGCGCCACGCGTCTTCGCCCGACGACGGCGCGAACCGGTCCAGGTATTCGCGCGAGGCGTAGAGCGCGGTCTGGATCCGCCCCACGCGGCGACCGACCAGGTTCTCCGGCGGCGCGTTGGAGCCGCGCACCGCCACATCGGCCTCGCGTTGCGTGAGGTTGAGGAAGGAATTGCCGCCGACGATCTCGAACTGCAGCTGCGGATGCCGGTGGGAGAAGTCCGCCAGCATCGGCATCAGCAGGCGATGCAGCAGGGTGTCGGGCGCCGTCAGCCGGATGCAGCCGCGCAGGGCGAGGTCGGCGCCGGTCACTCGGCGCTGCGCGGAATCGAGTTGCTCCTGCACGCCGCCCAGGCTCGCCGCCAGGGTCTGGCCCTGCGAGGTCAGCACGTAGCCGCGCGGTAGGCGATCGAACAAGCGCGCATCGAGGGCCGATTCCAGGCTGGCGATCCGCCGCAGCACCGTCGAATGGTTGACGTCGAGCCACTGCGCGGCCGCGCCGACCGAGCCGCGCTCGCAGACCGCCAGGAAGACCTGCAGGTCGCTCCATTCCACGGATCGGGTCATGGCGGGCCTCTATGCATTTTCGCAGACCGCATCGGCGGATATTGCCAGTTCCGCTGCAAATCCGCCAAGCCTAAGCTGCGCTCCCCGAACACAACCCGGAGACCTCCGCCATGTCCACCTTCCCTTCCGCTTCGTCCGAGGACGCTGGCCGCCTGGCCCTGCGTCTGGCCCTGGGCTCGATGTGGCTCAGCCACGGGCTCGTCCTGAAACTGCTGACCTTCGGGGTCGCCGGCCTCGCGGCCTGGCTGCCAACCGTCGGCCTGCCGGGCGCGCTCGCCGTGCCGCTGATCGCCGCGGAGATCGCCGGCGGCCTGCTGATCCTCGCCGGCTGGCACGGCCGGGTGGTGTCGCTGGCCCTGCTGCCGATCCTGTTCGGCGCGCTGTGGATCCATGCCGGCAACGGCTGGGTGTTCACCGCCGCGAACGGCGGCTGGGAGTACCCGGCCTTCCTGATCGTCGCCTCGATCGGCCACGCGCTGCTGGGCGATGGCGCGTATGCGCTGCATCGCCGCACGCGGCGGGCGTTCGGTTCGCCGGTCTCGGGGAACGTGGACGCAGGAGCACGCGCATGAGCGCGCTGGTCATCGCGCCTCCCTCCGTCGAGGCCTGGATCATTGACGCCCTGACCGACGGCGACCGCGGCGGCAACCCCGCCGCCGTGGTGCTCGACGCCGATGGACTCGATGCCACCGCGCGCCTGGCGATCGCCGCGCGCATCGGCCTGTCGGAGACCGCCTTCGTCTCGCGCTCCACCGAAGCCACGATCCGGCTGGAGTTCTTCACGCCGACGCGGCAGATCGCCCAC
>CBININ010000217.1:0-4215 GCA_966250755.1 uncultured Gammaproteobacteria bacterium
CTGGTCGCCAAGCGCACCACCGGGCTGATGCAGCCGAAGATGGCCGAGAAGATCGAGAAGGCGACGCGCAAGGAATTCCCCGACGGCATCCCGGCGTTCGGCGCCGACGCGCTGCGCTTCACCATCGCGTCCCTCGCCACCCATGGCCGCGACATCAAGTTCGACCTCGGCCGCGCCGAGGGCTACAAGAACTTCTGCAACAAGCTCTGGAACGCCGCCCGTTTCGTGCTGATGAACTGCGAGGGGTTCCAGGCGCCGGCCGAGGCCGCGCCGCCGGCCACCGACGCCGAGCGCTGGATCCAGGCGCGGCTCGCCCGCACGATCGCCGAGGTGCACGCGCAGTTCGCGGCCTACCGCTTCGACCTCGCCGCGCAGGCGCTCTACGACTTCACCTGGAACGAGTATTGCGACTGGTTCCTGGAACTGGCCAAGCCGGCGCTGCAGGGCGGCGATGCCGCCGCAGCCGACAGCACCCGCCACACCCTGCTGCGCGTGCTCGAGGCCCTGTTGCGTGCGCTGCACCCACTGATCCCCTTCGTCACCGAGGAGATCTGGCAGTCGGTGGCGCCGCGCCTGGGCCTGCCGGGCCCGAGCATCAGCCTGCAGGCCTACCCGGAGAACACCGAGCCCTCCGCCGACGACCTCGCCGCCGAAGCCGACATCGAATGGCTCAAGCGTGTCGTCTCGCAATTGCGCCGCATCCGCAGCGAACTCAACCTCGCCCCGGCCAAGGCCATCGGCCTGCGCCTGCAAGGCGGCGAGGCCGCCGACCGCGCCCGCATCGCCCGCTTCGAGCCGGCCATCCGCTTCCTGGCCCGGGTCGAGTCGCTGGACTGGCTCGAGGGCGAGGCGGCCGGCTGCGCAGCGGGCGTGGTGGGCGACCTGCGCCTGCTGGTGCCGCTGGAAGGCCTGGTGGACCTCGGCGCCGAGCGCGCGCGCCTGGACAAGGAACTGCGCCGCATCGAGGGCGAGATCGCCAAGTGCCAGGCCAAGCTCGCCAGTGAGACCTTCGTCACGAATGCGCCTGCCGTTGTGGTCGAGCAGGAGCGCAAGCGGCTCGCCGACTGGACAGCGCAGCACGCGGCGCTCGCGGCGCAGCGCGCGCAGCTCTAGGCGCTCCATACGCCCGGGTCTGTGCGCGCCGTTGCTTAACGGTTAAGCTTCGGCGTCCGCAGATCCTGCCTGGGAGGGCCAATGCATCTCGACGCTCGCCGACTTTCGGCCGTGGCCGCCTGTGCCAGCATCGGTGCCTTGCTCTTCTTCGGCATCTCCGCTTCCGCCCAGGCGCCCGCGCAGGTGTCCGCGCTAGGCCGGCTCGAGCCTTTCAACGGCGCGCTGCGAATCACCGCGCCGATCACCCCCGAATCCACCGGCGGCACGGTGCTGGCCAAGCTGCTGGTCGAGCGCGGCGACAACGTCAAGGCCGGCCAGCTGCTCGCCGTCACCGAGGCCGCGGCGCTGATGCAAACCCAGGTCGACCACGCCAAGGCCGAGCGCGAATACCGGCGCCGCCTGGCCGGCGCGGCGACCAGCGCGGCGACCTCCGCCTGCGTGGACGCGAAGGTGTCCGCCGACGTCGCCAAGCGCCGGCAAGACCTGCTGGCGCGCAAGCTCACCTCCTCCGAGGACGCCCAGCTCACCCAGGGCAGCGCCGATTCGGGCCGCGCCGCCTGCACCGCCGCGCGTGCGAATGCCGGCGCCGCCGAAGCCGCGGTGGCGGTCGCCGAGGCCGAGCTCAAGCGCGCGCTCGCCGTGCAGCAGCGCGCCTTCATCCGCGCGCCGGTGGACGGCCGCGTGCTCGACGTGCACACCCGTCCCGGCGAAATGGTCGGACCGAAGGGCATCCTCGAACTCGGCCGCGTCGATCGCATGTACGCCATCGCCGAGGTCTACGAGACCGACATCGGCCGCGTGCGCGTGGGCCAGCCGGCGACCGTCACCAGTCGCGCGCTCGGCCGCGCGCTCGGCGGCAAGGTCGAACGCATCCGCCAGCAGGTACGCAAGCTCGACCAGCTGGACACCGACCCCGCCGCCCGCAAGGACGCGCGCATCGTCGAGGTCGAGGTGAAGCTCGACGACTCGGCCGCGGCCGCGGCCCTGACCAACCTGCAGGTCGAGGTGGTCATCGGCCGACGCGCCGCCCGATGAACGCACCGCTCGGCTGGCTCCAGCTCCGGCATCGCCCGCTGCGCCTGCTGGTGGCGCTGCTGGGCATCGCCTTCGCGGTGCTGCTTATCATGATGCAGCTGGGCTTCCGCGCCGCGCTGTTCGACAGCGCCGTGCGCTACCAGGAACGCCTGAGCTACGACATCGCGCTGTTCAGCCCGGACAGCGTGTTCATCGTGCGGCCCGAGCAGTTCTCGATCCGCCGCCTGTACCAGGCGCTGGGCGATCCGGCGGTCGAGTCGGTCTCGCCGATCTACATCTTCCCCGCCGTGTGGAAGAACCCCGTCAGCAACCAGCGCCGCACCATCAACCTGGTCGGCTTCAACCCCGCCGACCCGGTGCTCGACGCGCCCGGCTTCGAGGAGGCGCGGCACAAGCTGCAGCGCCAGGACGTGGTGCTGTTCGACGCGCGCTCGCGACCCGAGTTCGGCCCGGTGACGAAGACCCTGCGCGATGGCGGCATGATCGTTACCGAGGTCAACAACCGCCAAGTGCAGGCGGTCGGGCTGTTCGAGATGGGGCCGTCGTTCGGCATCGACGGCAGCCTGATGACCAGCGACGACAACTGGCTGCGGCTGTTCCCGGACCGCTCGCGCAACAACATCCAGCTCGGGCTGATCAAGCTCAGGCCGGGCAGCGACGTGGACGCCGTGCGCGACCGCCTGCGCAAGTTCCTGCCCAAGGACGTGCTGGTGCTGAGCAAGCCCGATTTCGTGGCCCGCGAGAAGGCGTACTGGGACCGCGCCACGCCGATCGGCTACGTGTTCGCCTTCGGCGCCATCATGGGCTTCGTGGTAGGCGCCATCATCGTCTACCAGATCCTGTTCGCCGACGTCAGCGAGCACCTCAACGAATACGCCACCCTGCGCGCCATGGGCTACGGCAACGGCTTCGTCTCCGGGATCGTGCTGCAGCAGGCCACCATCCTGGGCGTGCTCGGCTTCCTGCCCGGGCTGCTGCTGTCGCAGGTGCTGTACGCGCGCGCCGCGGCGGCCACCTTCATGCCGCTGCACGTGACCTGGGAGCGCGGCCTGCTGGTGTTCGCCATGACCCTGGCGATGTGCGCCATCTCCGGCCTGCTGGCGGTGCGCAAGGTACGCCGCCTCGACCCGGCGGAGGTGTTCTGATGGCCGCCGCGCCGATCCGGATCGAGCACCTGAACCACTTCTACGGCAAGGGCAACCTGCGCAAGCAGATCCTCTTCGACGTGGCCGTCGAGATCCCGCAGGGCGAGATCGTCATCGTCACCGGGCCCTCGGGCTCGGGCAAGACCACGCTGCTGACCCTGGTCGGCGCGCTGCGCAGCGCGCAGGAAGGCTCGATCGAAGTGCTCGGCCAGCAGCTGCGGGGGGCGAAGAGTTCGGTGCTGGAGAAGGTCCGGCAGTCGATCGGATTCATCTTCCAGCAGCACAACCTGCTCGGCGCGCTGACCGCGGTGCAGAACGTGGAACTCGGGCTGCGCGTCACCGGCCGTTACCCGTCGGCCGCGCAGCGGCGCAAGGTCGCGGTGGAGATGCTCGAGGCCGTGGGGCTGGGCCAGCGCATCCATTACAAGGCCGAGGCGCTGTCCGGCGGCCAGCGGCAGCGGGTGGCGATCGCGCGCGCCCTGGCCGGCGCACCGCAGATGCTGCTGGCCGACGAACCCACCGCCTCGCTCGACAAGCAGTCGGGCCGCGAGGTGGTCGACCGCATGAAGGCGCTGGCCAAGGAGCAGGGCTGCACCATCCTGCTGGTCACCCACGACAACCGCATCCTCGACGTCGCCGACCGCATCGTCCACCTGGAGGACGGCAAGCTCAGCAACTTCACCGACTCGGTGCTGGCCAACAACCAGCAGATGATGCGCCTGCTGGCCGACAGCCACAGCAAGCAGGACATCGCCGCCGAAGTCGATGCGATGGACGAGGCGGCCTTCCGCGCCCGCCTGCAGGAGATCACCGACGAGGCCGTGCGCTTCCTCGACGCCACCCGCCTGGCCAACGACAGCGTGTTCCAGGCCATGCTCGAGCAGTCGCTGTTCGCGATCACCCGCTAGCTGGCGCAGCTGCT
>CBININ010000218.1:0-4209 GCA_966250755.1 uncultured Gammaproteobacteria bacterium
TCGTCGGCGATCTGCACGATCACGTCGTACTGCTCGCTGCCCTTCTTGAAGCGGGTGACGCGGCGGCCACCCAGCATCGTCTCCAGCGTGCGCCCGACCTGGGACACGTCGGTGCCGATCGAGCCGATCTTGTCGCGGTTGAGCTCGACCCGCAGCTCGGGCTTGTTGAGCTTGAGGTCGGAGTCGGCGTTGGTCAGCTTCGGGTTCTCGGCGATCTTGGCCTGCAGGCGCTGCACGATCTGGTCCAGGTCCTCCCAGGTGCCGGTGGTCTGCACCACGAAGCTCACCGGTTGGCCGAAGCCCTGCTGGCCCAGCGGCGGCGGCGTGATCGGGAAGGCCATCAGGCCGGTGATGCCCATGAACTGCGGGAACAGGCTGCCGGCCACGTCCTGCGCGGTGCGATCGCGCTCGGACCAGTCCTTGAGGCCGACGAAACCGATGGCCGAGGTGACGCCGTTGAAACCGACGATCTCGAAGAAGCGGTTCTGCTCCGGCACCGTCCGGAAGATGTCTTCCATCTGCTTGGCGTACTTGTCGGTGTAGTCGATCGTCGCGCCCTCGGGCGCGGTCGCGAAGCCGATCACCAGGCCCTGGTCCTCCTGCGGCGCGATCTCGTTCGGCAGCAGCAGGAACAGCCCGACCATGCCGCCCAGCACCAGCCCGGCGCCGCCCAGCACCCAGCCGCGGTGGCCGAGCACGCCGCCGAGCACGCGCTTGTAGCCGCGGTCGAGCGCGGCCAGCGCACGCTCGCCGGCCTCGTAGAAGCGGCCATGCTTGTTTTGGTGCCGCAGCAGGCGCGAGCTCATCATCGGCGACAGCGTCAGCGCGGTGAAGCCGGAGACGATCACCGCGCCGGCCAGGGTCAGCGCGAACTCGATGAACAGCTTGCCGGTGCGCCCGGTCTGGAAGGCGAACGGCAGGTACACCGCCGCCAGCGTCAGGCTCATCGCCACGATGGCAAAGCCAATTTCGCGGCTGCCCTTGAAGGCGGCCGCCATCGGCGCCATCCCCGCCTCCACGTTGCGGAAGATGTTTTCCATCATCACGATGGCGTCGTCCACCACCAGGCCGATCGCCAGCACCATCGCCAGCAGGCTCAGCGTGTTGATGGTGAAGCCGAGGAAATACATGATCGCGAAGGCGCCGATCAGCGATACCGGGATCGTCACCAGCGGGATGATCACCGCGCGCCCGCTGCGCAGGAACAGGAAGATCACCAGCGCCACCAGCACGAAGGCCTCGAGCACGGTCTTGTAGACCTCGTCGATGGACTTCTGGATGAAGACGGTGGAGTCGTAGGCGATCTCGACCTTCATGCCCTGCGGCAGGGTGCGGGTGATCTGCGGCAGCAGGGTCTTGAGCGCCTGCGAGATCTCCAGCGGGTTGGCCACCGCCTGCTTGACGATGCCCAGCGGGATGGCGTTGTTGCCGTTGAAACGCGCGCGGAATCGCGAGGAGTCCGCGCCCAGCTCGACCCTGGCCACGTCCGCCAGCCGCACCAGGTAGCCATTGGTCCGCGACAGGATCACCTGCTCGAACTCCGCCGGCGTCTTCAGGTCGGTCGGCGACAGCACGGTGAATTCGCGCTGGCGACTCTCGACACGGCCGGCCGGGATCTCGACGTTCTGCGCGCGCAGCGCCGCCTCCACGTCCGCGGGCGTGACCTGCTGCGCTGCCATCTTCTCCGGGTCCAGCCACACGCGCATGGCGTAGCGGTTGCCGTAGACCTGGGCCTGCGCGACGCCGGGGATGTTCTGCACCCGGTCCTTGACGATGCGGTTGGCGTAATCGGCGATCTCCACCAGCGAATGCCGGTCGGAGGAAAAGGCCAGGTAGATGATCGGTTGGGCGTCGGCTTCCTGCTTCTGCACGATCGGCTCGAGCGCGTCGAGCGGCAGTGCGCCACGCGCCTGCGCCACGCGATCACGCACGTCGGAAGCGGCGGCATCGGCGTCGCGGTCGAGGCGGAAACGCACCGTCACCTGGCTCGATTCGGCCCGCGAGACCGACTGGATGAAGTCGATGCCCTCGATGCCCGAGAGCGCGTCTTCGATCGGCTTGGTGATCTGCGACTCGATGACCTGCGCGTTGGCGCCGGGGTAGCCGGTCGCCACCGTCACCACCGGCACGTCCACGTTCGGGATCAGGCGGACGGGCAGCCGCGTGTAGGCGATGATGCCGACCAGCAGGATGATCAGGTTCATCACGATCGCCAGCACGGGCCGGCGGATCGACAGGTCGGAAAGCACCATGCGTCAGGTCCTCGAAACGATCCTGCGCCTCAGCCCGCGGGCTGCGACGCCTTGTTGTCCGCCGCGGGCTTGCCGGCCGGCTTGGCGTCGGCGGGTTTGGGCGCCTGGCCGACGGCCGGCGCGCCGTCGCGCAGCTTGAGCTGGCCGGCCACCACCACCTCGTCGCCGTCCTTCAGGCCCGACGTCACCTCGACCTGGCCGGGGAGCCGCGTGCCCAGTTCCACCGGCACCTGCTTGGCCTTGCCCTGGTCGATCACGAACACCGTCTTCTGCTCGCCCATCGGCCAGATCGCCTGCTCGGGCACCAGCAAGGCCGAGCCGCTGGTGCTGAGCGTGATGCGCACGCGCGCGGACATGCCGGGGCGCAGCTTCAGGTCCGGGTTGGCCAGGCGGGCGCGCAGCGCGACGCTGCGGCCGCCGGCATCCACCGTCGGCGCGATCGCCACCACTTCCGCCTCGAAGCGCTCGTCGCGGTAGGCGTCCACGCCGAACAGGACCTTCTGGCCGACGGCCAGGCTCGAGAGCACCACTTCCGGGGCGCGCAGGTCCAGCTCGATCGGGTCCAGCCGCACGAGTTGCACCAGCTCCTGCCCGACCTCGACGTAATCGCCGGCGCTGACGTTGCGCAAGCCGGTGACGCCGGCGAAGGGCGCGGTGATGCGCGCCTTCTGCAACCGCGTGCGCGCCGACGCCGCGCGCGCCTCGGCGACCTGCAGTTCCGCGCGCTTGGTGTCCAGGTCGGCGCCGGAGATCAGCTGCTTGGCGGCAAGGTCGGTGGCGCGCGCGAAGGCGCGTTTGGCGTTGGCCAGGTTGGCCTCGGTCTCGTTCGCCGCCGCCCGCACCAGCGCACTGTCGAGCGTGAACAGCAGTTGCCCGGCGGCGACGCGCTCGCCCTCGTTGAAGTTGACGGTCTCGATCTCGCCGGCGACTTCCGGACGCAGCATCACCGACTCGTCGGCGCGCAGGGTGCCGACCGTCTCGAACTGGTTTGGCAGCGCTTGCGCCTGCACGCGCACGGTCTCCACCTGCATCGGCGGCATGCCGCCCGGCGGGCCCCCGGGGCCGCCCGGGCCTGCGTCCTGCTTGCCGCAGGCGCCCAAGGCCAGCGACAGCGCGGCGGCGAGGGAAGGAACGATCAGGGATCGACGCATGGGATCTGGGCCTCAGGGTCGGCGACGACGAATTTCTGGACTGGCCAGTATAGCGACCGGGGCCTTACGCGACCCCTGCCGGAAGTCGCAGGGCCCGGCCGATGCCGGACAGGCAGGCTGCGCGCGTCGCGGCGTCGCCTCCGTGCGGCAGCCAACCGAGGCACGGCGCCTGCAGCGCGTCGTCGAGCAGGCCGCGGTAGGCGCCGGCATCCGCGAAGCCGGGATCGATCGCATTTCCGATCCAGCCGGCGAGCCGCAGGCCGTCCGCGGCGATGGCGCGCTCGCTCAAGCGCGCATGGTTGAGGCAACCCAGTCGCACGCCCACCACCAGCAATACCGGCACACCCAGCGCGCGCGCGAGCTGCGACTGTTCGAGCCCGTCGGCGAGCGGCGCGAGCCAGCCGCCGGCACCTTCCACCACCACCACGTCGGTGTTTGCCGCCAGGCGGCCGTAGGCCTCCACCAGCTTCGGCAAGGACACCGCCACGCCGGCGCGACGCGCGGCCAGTTGCGGCGCGGTGGCCTCGGGCAAGGCGTAGGGGTTGTGGGCCTCGTAGGCATGTGGGGGAACGCTCGCCGCCTGCAGGGCCAGCGCATCCTCGTTGCGCCAGCCTTGCCGCGTGCGCTCGCAGCCGCTGGCCACCGGCTTCATGCCCACCGCCGCGCGGCCCTCGGCCCGCAGCGCATGCAGCAGCGCCACGCTGGCCGCGGTCTTGCCCACGCCGGTGTCGGTGCCGGTGACGAAGAAACCGGTGGAGTGCATGCGCCGATTCTACCGTCTGTGCGCTGCTACACTGTCCGTTCGA
>CBININ010000219.1:0-4206 GCA_966250755.1 uncultured Gammaproteobacteria bacterium
CTTCGCGGAAGACCTGCAAGGCCTCGTCGCGCTGGCCCATGGTCCACAGCACCTCGCCGAGGTGGGCCGCCACCTCGACGTGGGGCCGCGCGAGGTGCGAACGGCGCAGCAAGCGCAGCGCCTCCTCGTTGTGGCCGAGGCGGAACTGCACCCAGCCCAGGCTGTCGATGATGAAGGGGTCGTGGGGCGCCAGCGTGGCGGCCCGCTCCAGCAGCGTCAGGGCCTCGGACA
Source organism: uncultured Gammaproteobacteria bacterium (assembly GCA_966250755.1). Classification (GTDB taxonomy): domain Bacteria; phylum Pseudomonadota; class Gammaproteobacteria; order Xanthomonadales; family Xanthomonadaceae; genus Arenimonas. The sequence goes on from CBININ010000219.1 coordinate 232, forward strand.
GGCGCACGTTGCGATCGGCCAGCGAGTAGCCCAGCGCGTTGTGCGCCTGCTGGTCGTCCGGCTTGAGCGCGATGATCCGCCGCAGGAGCGACTCCATGTCGTCGTAGCGATCGAGCCGGTCGGCCACCATGGCCAGCTCGTACATCAGGATCGTGTCGTCCGGGTCCTTGCGCAGGGCGCCGAGCAGCATCTCGTACGACTCGGCGTAGTGCTTCTGGTCACGCAGCAATGCAGCCTCGGCCAGCAGGCGTGCCCGGGCGTCCGGCTGGTCGCGGGCCGGTGCGTCGCGCAGCAGCGCGCGGGCCTTGTCGAGCTGGCCGCTGGAGGCCATCAGGCTGGCGCGACGCGCGAGGGTGGACAGATCCACCCGCGAAGGCTCGATCTTGTCCAGCCAGGCGAAGGCGGCCTTGGTGTTGCCGCGCTGCTGCTCGGCTTCGGCCAGGAGCTGGTCGGCCAGGTCGAGCAGGGCTCGCGGGTCGCGCTTGTCGTCTTCCGGGTCGCCCTCGCGGGCCGCGGCCATGGCCGCGGGCGCGAGCTCTAGGAACTTGGTCAGAGCACGGACGGCCTCGTCGGGCTGGCGCAGGTCGACCGCGTAGGCCCCCAGGCTCAGCCACGCCGCCGCCTGGTCGGGCTGCTGGGCGACGACCTGGCGCAACTGGACGGCGGCTTCGCCGATGCGATGCTGCTGGTCGAGCAAACGCGCATACGCCAGGCGCACCGGCGGGAGGGCGTCCTGGCGGGCCAGGTAGCCTTGCACCAGCGCCTCGCCCGCATTGTTCCGCGGGGCCAGTTCCAGGGCGAGCAGCACGGGGCCGGGCGATGCGGGCTCGTCGGCCAGGGCCTGCCGCGCGTGGTTCAGCGCGACGTCGGTCTGGTCGGCATTCAGCGCGATGCGGCCCAGGGCGACGTGGACGGCGGAGCGCGTGCCTGGCGCCTTGGCATAGGGCGCCAGCACCTGCTCGGCCACCGTCAGGGCGCGTTGCTTGTCCTGGAACGAGGCGAAGAAGCGGGGCAGCGCCGCGATGGCGGCCGGCCGGTCGACGACGGGCTCCTTGTCGATGAAGGCGCGCAGGGGCTCGGTCAGCTCGTTCGACCGGTTCAGCGCGACCAGCAGGTGCAGGTAGGTGCTGAGCGCGGTGTTGGAATCGGGCAGGGCGGCGCGCCACAGCTTGGCCGCCGCAAGCGCCTTGTCGCCTGCCTTGGCGGCCAGGGCCAGTTCCACCGCCCGCTCGAACAGGCCCTCGTCGCGCGAGCGGCGGGCGCTGGCCACCATGCGGCCGAAGGCATCGCCCAGTTCGCCGTTCTGCGCTTCGATTTCCGCCGCCAGCACGTCGTAGAACAGCGTGCTGTCCATGCTGGAGTTCGGTGCGGACGCGGCCTCGGCGGCGGGGGCAGGCGGCTCTTCGGCACGGGCCGGCGATAGCACGCCCATCCACGCGGCGAGCGCGGCGACCAGTGTGAAGCGGTGGCAAAGCGGCCGCGTGCGCCGGGAAGGACGGGGCCCCAAGGCGGGCCCGGCAGGACGAGCAAGCATCTAATCTCCGAGAGCAAGGTCGATTCTAGGATTTCGTCCCGCCCGGATAATTCCCCGATGCCTGAACTGCCCGAGGTGGAAGTCACGCGCCGCAGCGTCGGCGGCATCGAAGGCGCCCGGGTGCTCGGCCTGCGGCTGGGCAAGCCCCTGCGCTGGCCGCTCGGCGTGGCCCCGCAGTCGCTGGAAGGCCTTCGCGTCGGCTCCATCGCGCGGCGCGGCAAGTACCTGTGGTTGCCCCTGTTGCAGGAGCCTGACGCGCTGGACGATCGTTCCCCTGGCGGCCTGCTTTGGCACCTCGGCATGTCGGGCTCGCTCGCCTTCGGGCAGGAGCTCGGTCCGCCCGGCAAGCACGACCATGTGGAGCTGGTGACCGACCGGGGTGCCCTGCGCCTGACCGACCCGAGGCGCTTCGGGGCCGTCGTCTGGTCGCCCGGACTCGACGCCGAGCCGGCGGCGAAGTTGCTCGCCGGCCTCGGCCCCGAGCCATTCGACCCGGCCTGGACGCCCGAGGACCTGCACGCCGCGCTGAAGAATCGCCGCACCGCGGTGAAGCTCGCGCTGCTGTCCGGCGAGCTGGTGGTCGGCGCCGGGAACATCTATGCCAGCGATGCGCTGTGGGAGGCGGGCATAGACCCTCGCACGCCCTGCGCCCGCATCGGCCCTGCGCGAGCCGAGCGCCTGCACGCCGCGATCCGCCGCGTGCTGGGCGAGGCCATCGAGGCGGGTGGTTCGACCCTGCGCGACTTCCGCAACGCGCACGGCGAAGTGGGCCAGTACCAGGGCCAGGCGCGGGTCTACGGCCGCGAAGGCGAGGCTTGCGCGCGCTGTGGCGGCCGGATCCGGCGCATCGTTCAAGGCCAGCGTGCGACATATTTCTGCGTCGGCTGCCAACGCCGCTGAACGGCCGGTCGTTCCGCCAAATCGCTTTGCTAGGATCCTCGGCACTGCTGTTTGTCGCCGGCGATGGGACCCCATCGCCCGGCGCACATCTGCTTACACAGCCGACCTTCCGCGCAGACCCACAAGAGCCGAACGCGAAACCATGCCCATCATCCCCGCGGCCTCCCCGGCAGCCGAACGCCAGCTCGCGATGCAGCCTTTCCTGGTGCCCGGGCTGGATGCCCTGGCCGATTGGCGACTGGGCCTCGAGCATGACCTCGCCGCGCTCGAGCGCGTGCTGGCGTCGAGCGACCTTCTCGATCCTGCCGCTGCGGGCGCCTCGCACGCGCTGCGCCAGCGCCTGGCCAGCGACAAGCTGGTGATCGCCTTCGTCGCCGAGTTCTCGCGCGGCAAGAGCGAGCTGATCAACGCCATCTTCTTCGCCGACGCCGGCCGGCGCGTGCTGCCGGCCACTCCGGGCCGCACCACGATGTGCCCGGTCGAGCTGTCGTGGGACGAGCACGAGCTGCCCACGCTGGACCTGCTTCCCATCGACACTCGCCGCGAGGCCGCCTCCCTGGCGGACTGGCGCGAGCAGCGCGAGCGTTGGAAGCGCCTTTCGCTGGATCCGAGCGACACGCAGGGCCTGGCCCGCTCGCTCAACGAGGTGACCGCCACCAGGATGGTCACGGTGGACGAGGCCCGCCAGCTGGGCCTGTGGTCCGACAGCAACCCGCACGAGAACCCGCCCCGCCAGGCCGACGGCCGTGTCGAGGTGCCTGCGTGGCGCCACGCCATCATCAACTACCCGCATCCCTTGCTGCAGCGCGGCCTGGTGGTCGTCGACACCCCGGGCCTGAACGCGATCGGCGCGGAGCCGGAGCTCACGCTGGGCCTGCTGCCCAGCGCCCATGCCGCCTTGTTCGTGCTGGGCGCCGATACGGGCGTCACCCGCTCCGACCTGGACATCTGGACCGACCACCTCGGTGGCCAGGGCCTGTCCTGCTTCGTGGTGCTGAACAAGGTCGATACGCTGGCGGATCCCCTGGCCACGCCGGCCGAGCGCGAGCAGGCGGTCGAGCGCCAGTGCAAGGAGACGGCGGCAACGCTGGGCATCGCTCGCGAGCGCGTCTTCCCCGTCTCGGCGCGGCAGGCGCTGACCGCGCGACTGGCCGGCGACGAGGCCGGGCTCGCCGAGAGCCGCCTGCCCGCGCTGGAGGCAGCACTGAATTCGAACCTGCTGCCGCAGCGCCAGCACGTGCTGGCCAAGGCGCTGATCAGCGGCGTGCAGTCGCTGATGGAGCACGCCACCCGCCGGCTGCGCGACCAGCGCCGCACGAATGCCGAGCAGATGCTCGAGCTGCGCAGCCTGCGCGGCAAGAGCGGCGGGCGCGTCTCGCAGATGCTGGGCCGCGTCCAGGCCGACTCGACCGAGTTCGAGCGCTGCGCCTCTCGCCTGTCCGCCCTGCGCGCGGTGCACATGCGCATGCTGCGCGAGGCGGTGCACGCGCTGTCGAGCGACCGGCTGCGCGAGGGCATCGCCAACCTGCAGGCGATGCTCG
>CBININ010000220.1:0-4198 GCA_966250755.1 uncultured Gammaproteobacteria bacterium
GCCTTCGAGGGCGACTCGCACGTGGAGTTCTTCCCGGGCAACTACCGCGAGTACGAAGAGGACAAGCGCCGCCGCCTCGGCGAGGAAGGCGCCAAGCCGCATCGCCTGCGCTACAAGGCGCTGAAGTAAGGGAACTGGCATGGGCTTCGTCGACGCGCTCAAGGCACGCTGGACCGGCGCCAACACGCTGGTCTGCGTCGGCCTGGACCCCGAGCCGGCGAAGTTCCCGCCGCATCTGCGCGACGATCCGGACGCGGTGTTCCGCTTCTGCCGCGAGATCGTCGACGCCACGGCGGAGTTCGCCTGCGCGTTCAAGCCGCAGATTGCGCACTTCGCCGCCTTGGGTGCCGAAGTCACGCTGCAGAGGCTGGTCAAGCACATCCACGACGCCCACCCCGGCGTGCCGGTGATCCTGGACGCCAAGCGCGGCGACATCGGCAGCACCGCGCAGCTTTACGCCGCCGAGGTTTTCGACCGCTTCGGCGCCGACGCGGTGACGCTCAACCCCTACCTGGGCCGGGATTCGGTGCAGCCCTTCCTGGACCGCGCCGGCAAGGGCGTGGTGCTGCTCTGCCGGACCTCCAACCCGGGCGCGAAGGACTTCCAGGACCTGGACTGCGGCGGTCGCCCGCTCTACCAGCGGGTGGCCGAGACCGTCGCCCGCGACTGGAACGAGGGCGGCCAGTGCCTGCTCGTCGTCGGCGCCACCTGGCCGAAGGAACTGGCGGCAGTCCGCGGGATCGTGGGAGACATGCCATTCCTGGTGCCGGGCATCGGCGCGCAGGGCGGCGATGTCGAAGCCGTGGTGAAGGCCGGCAGGACCGCCGATGGCGGCGGGCTGGTGATCAGCTCCTCGCGCGCCATCCTCTACGCGGGCCACGGCGAGGACTTCGCCATCGCCAGCGCCGAGGCCGCGCGCGAACTTCGCGACGAGATCAACCGCTACTGCTGAGGCGACGGGTGCGGGCCAGCGCCCGCGCCCCCCGGCAACGTCAGTCCTGTGCGCCCTGCCGCAGCGCGATGCGCGTGGCGGCGACGAGGAAATGCGCCCACAGCCCCAGCCACAGCACCGGCACCAGCCAGTGCGGCGTCTCGGCGGCCTCGAACTTGCGGAAATAGCGCCACAGGCTCAGGTGCTTCTGCCGCTCCACCCACCAGGGCCGCGCGCGGCTGGATTCGCCGCCGACGTGCAGCACGGTGATGTCGTTGGCCACCAGCACCTCGTACCCGGATTCGCGGGTGCGATGGCACAGGTCGAGGTCCTCGACGTGCATGCGGAAGCGCTCGTCGAATCCGCCCAGCTGCAGGAACAGGCCGACCGGCATCAGCATCAGCGCACCCGACACCGCTTCCACCGGCTGCAGCACCGCGTTGGGGTCGCGGCCGAGGTAGAGGTCGTCGCGACGGCCGCGACGATCGAGCAGTTCGCGCAGCAGCGGGTCGCGCCGGCGCGCCGCGGGGTCGGAGCGGCCGTGTTCGTCCACCAGGTCCACGCCCAGCAGCCCGGCGCCGGCACGCTCGACGCCGTGGCGCACCAGCCTCTCCAGCGCGCCGGCCGGCACGTAGCAATCGGGATTGACGAAGGCGACCCAGGGCGTGGCCAGCGCGCTCGCGCCCTGGTTGCAGGCTGCCGCGAAGCCGCGGTTGTCGGAGTTGCGGACCACCGTGACTTCCTCGTGGCGCTCGGCGAAGTCGCGCAGCAAGTCAAGGGTGCCGTCGTCGGAGGCGTTGTCGATCACCACGATGCGCACCACCGGGTCCGAGGCGAGCAGCAGGTCGAGGCAGCGGCGGATGGTGCGCGCCGACTGGTAGGTCACCACGACCACGCCGACGTCGGTCGCCGCGTGCGCGCGGCCCGCGCCGACCGGCTTGCCCTGGAAACTGTGGCGGTTCTCGGCGGTGGTCATCGCGCGAACAGGTCGGCCTGCGGGCCGCCGCGGGCGAGTTCGTCCATGCGCGCCTGCAGGCGTTCGCGCAGCGGCCGCAAGGGGTCGGCGAGGATGAAGCGCGCCACCTGCTCCTGGTAGTCGGGCCAGCGCGCCAGCAGCGGCGCGAGGTCGTCGGCGACGCCACCCACCAGCGTCGGCGGCGCCGGCTGCCGCACCACGTAGGCCGCGGGGCAGAGCACGTTGCGCCAGCCCATGGCCGCGGCGCGCCGCGAGTAATCGTCGAAGGCGCGCTCGCCGGCGAAGCTGTCGCCGTCGAGGCCGCCGAGCCGGGCGAGCGCGGTGCGCCGCAACAGGATGCAGGGGCCGCTTGCCGCGGGCAGGTCGGGGCATTCGTTCCAGGGCGCGGCGGCCGCCGCCTCGGCGACCGATTCCGGGAACGCGGGCACCGGATTGGGTTCGCCCGGCCGCGGGAAGGCGCTCAGCTCGCTGCGGTTCGACCAGGCCGAGACCGTGGCGATGCGCTCGTCCTTGCGCGCGTATTGCGCAAGGCGTTCGAGCCATCCGGGCGTGGCGATGGCGTCGGCCATCACGACCGCGATGTCGCCCTCGCTGTCCGCCAGCGCGGCCTGGATGTTCGCGGCCAGCCCGAGCGGCCGCGGCGCGCGCCGGTACTCGGCCTGCAGCCGGCTGCGGTCGCACCAGCGCCGCGCCAGCGCCTCGGCCTGCGGGTGACCGGCGGCGTGGTCGGCGACGCGCACCCGCGCGCCGGCGGGCAGCGTGCGTTCGAGCGAGGCCAGGCAGGCGTCCAGCGCGGCCACGCGTTGCGTGGCCGGCACCAGCACCAGGGGCAGCGGAGCGGGCGTTGCCGTCATGTCTCGCGCCGGTGCGCGCGACTCAGGGCGTGCTGCCCGCCTTCGGCTTGCGCAAGGGCTCCAGGCCCTTGAAGCGCTCGCCGTACTCGTCGGTGAGGCGGCGCGCCTCGCCCGGGTCGCGGATGACCGTCGGGGTGATCAGCACCAGCACTTCCTGGCGGTTGTCCGTCGTGCTCTTGGTGCCGAACAAGGCCCCGATCACCGGGATGCGGCTCAGGTACGGGATGCCGGCGGAGCCCGTGCTCTGGTCGGTCTTGATCAGGCCGGCCAGCACGATGGTCTCGCCCGATTGCACCGCCACCTCGGTGTGCAGCTTGTTGTTGTCCACGCTGATGTTGCCGCCGATCTCCGGACTACCGGGCGGACTCGGGGAACTCACGTCCTGGGTGATCTCCATGAACACCATGCCGTCGCTGCTGATGCGCGGCTTGACCTTCAGGCTGACGCCGGTCTGGCGGAACTGCACCTGGCTGTAGGTGTTGTCGTTGTTGGTGTTGCCGTTGTTGTTGATCACCGTGCTGGCGACCGGGATCTGCTGTCCCGAGCTGAAGTCGGCCTCGACATTGTTGCGCACGAGCACCGAGGGCGCCGACAGCACGCGCAGGTCGGAGACGTTGTCGAGCGTGGTCAGGATCGCCTGCGCGCTCGGGCCGGTGAAGGTGAAGTTGGAAACGCCGCTGGTGCGGATCCCCGTCCCGGTGTTGCGCCAGTCGTTGAGGTTGGCGGCCTGGGTCTGCGCGGTCGTGGGCAGGTCGTTTCCGAAGAACCAGCTCACGCCGTAGCTCAGCTCGCCGGTCAGCTTGACCTCCACCACCTGCGCCTCGACGTGCACCTGCAGCGGCATGCTGTCCAGGCGCTCGATCGCGCGGCGGATGGATTCCCACTGCCCGGGGCTGGCGCGCACCAGCAGCGAGTTGCTCTCCTCCACCGCGCTGATGCCGACGTCGCCGCCGCCGATGCTGATGGTCTCGCTGCTGCTGCCGCCCGGCGGCGAGCCGGCGTTGAGGTTGCGTGGCGGCGTGGCCTCGGCCGAGGGCATGTCGGTGGTGCGCACCTCGACCGGCTCCAGGCTCGGCATCAACGAGGGCGCGCTGGTCTTGCTGGAGGTGGTGTTGCCGTACACCTGGCCCAGCTGCTCGGCCAGGTCCACCGCCTTGACGTACTTGACCTCGTAGACGAACAGCCGCGAACCTTCGCCGCCGGCGTCCATGCGCTCGATCATGTCCTCGACCTGGCGCAGGTAGCTGGCCTGCGGGGTGATCACCATCACCGCGTTCTGCCCTTCCAGCGGCATGAAGCGGAACATGCCGGCCAACGGCGTCTTGCCGCCCTCGCCGAAGACCTTGTCGAGCTCGCCGACCACCTTGCTGGCCTCGGCCGACTGCAGCGGGAACACGCCCACCGACATGCCCGACAGCCAGTCCACGTCGAAGATCT
>CBININ010000221.1:0-4192 GCA_966250755.1 uncultured Gammaproteobacteria bacterium
TGCCGCGGCCGGTGGTGCCGATGGCCTTGCCGCCGGCGGCCTTCTCGCGCGCCTGGTCCAGGGCGATGTGGTACGGCATGATCAGCGGCGTCGCCGGGCTGATCTTCAGGCGCGAGCGCACTTCCACGCCGTTGGCCTCGAGCTCGCCGATTTCCTTCTTCAGCGCCGCCGGCGAGAGCACCACGCCGTTGCCGATCAGGCAGAGCGCGCCTTCGCGCAGGATGCCCGAGGGGATCAGGTGAAGCACGGTCTTCTTGCCGCCGATGACCAGCGTGTGGCCGGCGTTGTGGCCGCCCTGGAAGCGCACGACCGCGCCGATCTCCTCGGTCAACAGGTCGACGATCTTGCCCTTGCCCTCGTCGCCCCACTGGGCGCCCAGTACCACCACCGACTGACCCATGCCGCACTCCGGAAAATGGAAAAAGCCGGAGGAACCCCGGCTTTCCGGCATTATACGCGCGTCGCGGCCGCGCCGCCGGATCGGCTCAGCGACCGCCGCGCAACAGGTACAGGCCGATCAGGCCGACGATGACCAGCACGCCGCCGAAGGTGCGCAAGCGCACCGAGGGCTGGCGAACCAGCTCGATGACGGTGCGCTTCCAGGCCTCGGGCGCGGCGAACAGCAGCAGTCCCTCGAACAGCAGCATCAGGCACAGGGCCGCCCAGAGGTCGGTGCGGCCCATCGATCAGCGGCCGTCCTTGCCGAAGTAGCGCAGGAACTCCGAGTCCGGGTCCAGCACCAGGGTCGTGCGGCCGTCCGCCAGCGAGGCGCGATAGGCCTCCAGGCTGCGGTAGAAGGCGTAGAACTCGGCGTCCTGGCCGTAGGCGCCGGCGTAGATCTCCGCCGCGCGCCCATCGCCCTCGCCTCGCCGTGCCTGGGCGTCGCGCTCGGCGTCCGCCAGCAGCACCAGGCGCTCGCGCTCGGCCTCGGCGCGGATGCCCTGCGCCCCCTGCTCGCCTTCGGCGCGCAGCTGGTTCGCCACCCGGGCGCGCTCGGCGCGCATGCGGTTGAACACCGACACCAGGATGTCGCTGTCCTGCGGCAGGTTGATGCGCTTGATGCGCACGTCCAGCACCTCGATGCCGAGCGTGGAGGCGCTGGCGTTGATGTTCTTGAGCAGGCGCGAGGTCAGGTTGGAGCGCCCGCTGGACAGCACCGCCTTCAGGTCGAGCTGGCTGATCTCGTTCTTCAGCGCGTTCTGCACGATCGGCGTCAGGCGCGCCTTGGCCGCGCCCTCGTCGCCGCCGCTGGCGGCGCGGTAGAAGGTGGTGACGTCGACGATCTTCCACTTCACGAAGAAGTCGATCTCCACGTCCTTCTTCTCGGCGGTCAGGTAGCGCTCCGGGGCGTCGTCCAGCGACAGGATGCGGCGGTCGAACTTGCGCACCTCCTCCACCAGCGGCCACTTGAAGTGCAGGCCGGGCTTGAGGTCGGAACGCACCACCTTGCCGAGGTTGAGCACCAGGGCGGTCTGGCTTTCGGTGACCACGAAAACCGAGCTGACGAGCAGCAGCAGCGTGGCGACCAGGGCGACGATCAGGCTGGTTGGATTGCGCATCTCAGCGGCCCTCCCCGCGGCCCGTGCCGCGCGCGGGACGCGCGGCGTTGTCGTCGTCGGCGGCGGCCGAGGCCTTGATCGCCGGCAGCTGCGAGATCGGCGCAGCCGCCGCCGCGCCGGTCGGCGCCTGCGAACCCAGCGGCAGGTACAGGATGTTGTTGTCGCGGCTGGCCACCACCTTCTGGTTGGTGGCCAGCACGTGCTGCATGGTTTCCAGGAACAGGCGCTTGCGGGTGACCTCCGGCGCCTTGCGATACTGGGCCACCAGCAGGCTGAAGCGCTGCGCGTCACCCTCGGCCTTGGCGATGGTGGCCTGGCGGTAACCTTCCGACTCGGCGCGGATGCGCTCGGCGGCGCCACGGGCCTCCGGCACGATCTTGCTGGCGTAGGCGCGGGCCTCGCTCTCGATGCGGTTCTTGTCCTCGCGCGCGCTGATGGCGTCGTCGAAGGCCGGCTTGACCTCCTCCGGCGGGCGGGCGTTCTGCAGCGTGAAGCTGGTGACCTTCAAGCCGGTCTTGTACAAGTCCAGCGACTCCTGCAGGTGCTGCTTGGCGGCTGTGATCAGGCGGCTGCGCTCGAACAGCACGGTGTCCATGGTGTTGTTGCCGACCACCTCGCGCACGGCGCTCTCGGCGGCGTTCTGCAACGTCTCTCGGCCCTGGGACACGCGGCCATCCACGCTAAGGTCGTCGCGGAAACCGAACAGGAACAGGCGTGGGTCGCTGACCTGGTACTGGGCGGTGAACTTGATGTCGACGATGTTCTCGTCGCGGGTCAGCACCCGAACCTGGTCGTCGAGGGTGTCGATCTTGGTAGCGTCCACGATCGTCACCGTCTCCAGCGGCCAGGGCCACTTGAGGTTGGGGCCCGGGGTCATGATGCGGTTGAACTGGCCAAAGCGCAGCACCACGCCGCGCTGGCGCTCGTCCACCAGCTTGAAAGTGTTGAAGACCAGGAACAGGGCCAGGATCGCCAGCAACCAGACCAGCGGGTTGCCGCCTCCGAAAAAGTCGCGCAGGCGCTGGAAGAAGCCGTCCAGGCCGCCGCCGCTGCCGCCGCCACCGCCGCTGCCCCAGGCGGGCTTGTTGCCCTTGCCAGGCGTATTCCAGGCCATTCTTGCTCCATCCGGACGCGCGCGGGCGGCCGTTTCAGTGGGTGTCGGGATTGTAGGTAGGGGCGTCGGGGCGAACAAGCAAGAGCGGCTGCAGCAAATGGCCGCCCGGCTCGTCGGCCAGGCGCTCGGCGAGGACCAGCGGGAGTTCCACCGTCACGCGCCACCCACCGTCGTTTTCCGACTGCTCGCCGCGGACGACGCCCAGGCCATGCAGGCGCGCGCGGAAACGGCCGTCCGCCGGGGCCAGGCGCACGTCGCCGCGGACCTGGCGGTCGCCGAAACGCAGGGCCAGGCAATCGCGCAGCAGGTCCAGCCCGGCGCCGCTGGCCGCCGACAGCCAGAGGCGTTCACGCGACGCGGTGGCCGCGTCCGGCATCGAGGGCGGGTCGGCATGCGGCACGACGCCTTCGAGCCGATCGATCTTGTTGAACACCAGCACCTGCGGCAGGTCGGCGGCGCCGATCTCCGCCAGCACCGCGTCCACCTGGCGGATGCGCTCGTCGCGTTCCTCGTCGGCGGCGTCCACCACGTGCAGCAGCAGGTCGGCCTCGCGCGCTTCCGACAGCGTGGAGCGGAAGGCGGCCACCAGGTCGTGCGGGAGGTCGCGCACGAATCCGACCGTGTCCGACAATGCGATCGGGCCCGCCGCGGTGTCGAGTCGGCGCACGGTCGGATCGAGCGTCGCAAACAGCTTGTCCTCCGCCAGCACCCTGGACCCGGTAAGCGCGTTGAACAGGGTGGACTTGCCGGCGTTGGTGTAGCCGACCAGCGCCACGCGCGGCACGGCATTGCGAAGGCGGGAACGGCGCATGGTCGCCCGTTGCACCTCGACCTTCTCCAGCCGCTCCTCGAGCTGCAGGCGCCGGCGTTGCAACAGGCGGCGATCGGTTTCAAGCCGGGTCTCGCCGGGGCCGCGCAGGCCGATCGCGCCGCCGCGCTGGCTGTCGAGCCCGGCGTGCGCGCGAACCAGCCGGGCGGCCACGTGCCGCAGTTGCGCCAGTTCGACCTGCAGCTTGCCCTCGTGCGACACCGCGCGCTGGGCGAAGATGTCCAGGATCAGGCCGGTGCGGTCCACCACCCGGCGCTCGAGCGCCTTGGCGAGGTTGCGTTCCTGCACCGGGCTCAGGGTCTGGTTGAACAGCACCAGTTCGGCGCCGGTGGCCTCGCAGGCGGACTTGAGTTCGTCCACCTTGCCGCTGCCCAGGTAAGTGCCCGCGCTGGGGCGCTCGACGCGGGCCATCACCTGGCCCACGACTTCGGCACCCGCGGAGCGGGCCAGTTCGGCGAATTCCTCCAGCAGCGACGGGTCCTGGCGACCCGGCGCATGCGGCTGGACCAGCAGGGCTTTTTCGGGCGTGCGGGCGACGATCCGGTCGGCCAAGGCTTACTCGCCGTGGCCGGCGTCGTCGCCCTCGGCGCTCGATGCCGCCTGCACTTCGCCGCCGCCCGGCCCCATGCGCACGTTGCGCGCCGGCACCACGGTGGAAATCGCGTGCTTGTAGACCATCTGGCTGACGGT
>CBININ010000222.1:0-4146 GCA_966250755.1 uncultured Gammaproteobacteria bacterium
AGCACCTGCGACAGGCCATCGCCTGGGCGGCCGAGGGCGAGTTGCCGGCGGCCGTCATCGGCCGCTGGCACGACGCCTTCCGAGCGCACGACCGCGACTGGACCGGCCAGGTCTAGCTTGTTCGGATTTCGTTAAAAACCGTGTCCGGTCCGGACGGGATTGGCCGTCTGTTTTGGATGCCAATCTCGGCACCACCACGCCTTGGGGAAGGTAAATGACAACCCGTCCGTCGCCGGACTCGCCGGCTCCCTCCGTTGACGCCGGGGAGCCCGCCCCCGGCCTTGGGCGACGGGTTTTCGGCGAGGTGGACTGGCGCCGGCCGGCCTGGATCGAGGCCGCGGATGCCCGCGTGCGGTCGAACCCGCGGCGGTACCTCGGCGGCTTCTTCGGCACCCTCGCGCTGCTGCTGCTCGGATGGTGGTGGGCGACGCTGCCGCCGCCGGTGCGCCCCGGCGCGCTCAAGGTCTTCGTCCACGCGCCGCTGGTGACCGACTACAGCCGCACGCCCAAGCGGGTGGACACGCTGCGCCTGGACTTCAGCGGCTCGGCCGCGCCGATCGCCGACGTGGACAAGGCGCCGCACGGCGTGGCGCTGTCGCCCAGGCTCGAGGGCGAGTGGAAGTGGGAGGGCGACAAGGCGCTGGTGTTCACGCCCGCCGACGACTGGCCGGTGGGCCAGGCCTACACGGTCACGCTCGACGAGGACGCGACGCTCGGCAAGGGCGTGCACCTGGTCGAGGACAAGTTCGAATTTGCGTTCGGCAGCGCGGCCTTCACCGCCAGGCTCGACAGCAGCAGCTTCTACCAGGACCCGCTCGACCCGAAGCTCAAGAAGGGCGTGTTCGAGCTTTCCTTCTCGCACCCGGTGGATCCCAAGTCCCTGCCCGACCGCATCACGCTGGCGCTCAAGGACGGCGCCGGCCGCGCCCAGCCCACGCCCGGCCACGTGCTGAGCTTCGACGAGCGACGGCTCAAGGGCTGGATCCATTCCGATCCGCTGTCGATTCCCGACAACGGCGGCACGCTCGACCTGAAACTCGACAAGGGCCTCACCTCCGCGCTGGGCGGCCCCGGCAACGAACGCGTCCTGCAGGGCCGCGTCGCCCTGCCCTCGCTCTACAGCGTGGCGGTGGATTCGGCGGTGGCGACCCTGGTGGAGAACGATCGCTACGAACCCGAGCAGGTGCTGGTGCTCGGCTTCAACAACGCGATGAAGGACAGCGAGGTCGCGAAGGCCACCCAGCTGTGGCTGTTGCCGGAGCGCAACCCGCGCATCAAGCCGGAGAACCATCCGCGCGGCCCCTGGCAGTGGGGCGAGCACGAGGTGGACGAGGCGATCCTGCGCCAGTCCGAGCGCCTGCCCGCCACCGCGCTGCCGACCGAGCGCGAGTACATCGAGACCCACAGCCTGCGCTACAGCGCGCCGCCCGGGCGCTTCCTCTACCTGCGCGTGGACAAGGGCCTGAAGGCCTTCGGCGGCTACCTGCTCGGCAAGCCTTACACCGGCGTGCGCGAGGTGCCGCAGTATCCGACCCTGCTGCGCTTCCTCGGCGAGGGCTCGCTGCTCTCGCTGCAGGGCGAGCGCCGCGTCAGCCTGGTGGCGCGCAACCTGCCGCGGGCGCGGCTGGAGATCGGCCGCCTGCTGCCGGACCAGTTGCAGCACCTGGCCTTCCTCAACAGCGGCACCTTTGCCAAACCCTCGATCACTTACCCGGGCGACGACAGCCTGGTCGAGCGCGAGGAGCTGCGCCTTCGCTTCGACGCCAGTGACCCGGCCAAGGCGCAGTACGAGGGCGTGGACCTGTCCAAGTTCCTGGCGCCGGGGCGGCGCGGCATCTTCCTGCTCAGCCTGCGCACCATGAGCGAGTACGATGCCTCGCTCAGCCCGCAGCAGACGCTCGCCCGCAACGCCGGCGAGGAGCGCGACACCCGCATGGTGGTGCTGACCGACCTCGGCCTGATCGCCAAGAAGGCGCTGGACGGCCAGCGTGACGTGTTCGTGCAGTCGCTGGCGACCGGCCGCCCGGTGGCCGGCGCGCAGGTGCGCGCCCTGGCGCGCAACGGCGAAACCCTGGTGGAGGCGACGACCGATGCCGAGGGCCGCGCGCGCCTGCCCAGCCTCGAGGACTTCCGCCGCGAGAAGCAGCCGACGCTGCTGACGGTGGCCAAGGACGGCGACTTCAGCTTCCTGCCGCTGTCCGAGTACAGCCGCACGCTCGACTACTCGCGCTTCGACATCGGCGGGGAACCCAACCGCGTGGACGCCGGCAGCCTGAAGGCGCTGCTGTTCTCCGACCGCGGGCTGTACCGCCCGGGTGACACCGTGCACCTCGGCCTGATCGTCCGCGCGGCGGACTGGGACAAGCCGCTGGCGGGCCTGCCGGTGGAGCTCGACCTGACCGATCCACGCGGCAACCTGGCACGTCGCGAGCGCCTGCGCCTGGGCGCGGCGGGCTTCGAGGAGTTCAGCTACTCGCCGTCGGACAGCGCGGCCAGCGGCAACTGGTCGGCGACGCTCTACCTGATCGGCCGCAACGACAGCCGCACCATGATCGGCGAAACCACGGTGCAGGTGCGCGAGTTCGCGCCCGACACGATGCGCGTGCGCGCCGGCTTCGGCCTCGCCGCGCCGGGCGGCTGGATCAAGCCCAATGCGGTGGCCGCCACGGTCGTCGCCGAGAACCTGTTCGGCACGCCGGCGCAGCAGCGCAAGGTCGAGGGCACGGTGGTGCTGCGACCGGCGTTCCCGGACTTCCCGGCCTATCCCGGCTACAAGTTCCACGACCCGCAACTGGCCAAGGACGGTTACGACGAGAAGCTCGGCGACCAGGTGACCGACGCCAGCGGCAAGGCGGTGTTCAAGATCGACCTGGCCAAGTACGCGCGCGCCACCTACCAGCTCAACTTCCTGGCCCGGGCCTTCGAGCCGGGCAGCGGCCGCAACGTTGCGGCGCAGGCGGGCGTGCTGGTGTCGTCGAACGACTTCCTGGTCGGCATCAAGTCCGGCGACGACCTGGGCTACGTCAAGCGCAAGGCGCCGCGCAGCGTGCAGCTGCAGGCGATCGGTCCCGACGGCAAGCCGCGGGCTGTTTCCGGCCTGCATGTGGTCGTAGTGGAGAAGCGCTACGTCTCGGTGTTGACCAAGCAGGATTCCGGGCTGTATCGCTACGTCTCGCACGAGCGCAAGTTCCCGGTGGACGATCGCGTGGTCGCCCTGCCGGCCGCCGGCCTGGCGGTGCCGCTGCCGACCGGCGCGGCGGGCAACTTCGCGCTCGAGCTGCGGGACGCCGACGGCACCGTGCTCAATTCCGTGGACTTTGCGGTGGCCGGCGCGGCCAACCTGACGCGCTCGCTGGAGCGCAACGCCGAACTGGCGCTGGCGCTCGACAAGCCGCGCTACAAGCCCGGCGACACCATCGAGGTGTCGATCCGCGCGCCCTACGTCGGCAGCGGCCTGATCACCATCGAGCGCGACAAGGTCTATGCCCAGGCCTGGTTCCATGCCGACACCACCAGCTCGGTGCAGCGCATCAGGGTGCCGGCGGACTTCGAGGGCAATGGCTACGTCAACGTGCAGTTCCTGCGCGATCCGGCCTCGGACGAGGTCTTCATGAGCCCGCTGAGCTTCGGCGTCGCCGCCTTCGCGGTGGACCGCAGCGCGCGCACGCAGCCCCTCGCGCTGTCGGCGCCGAAGGTGGTCAAGCCCGGCGCGCCCGTCACGGTGGACATCCGGACCGAGGGCAAGGCGCGGGTGGCCGTGTTCGCGGTGGACGAGGGCATCCTGCAGGTCGCGCGCTACCGGGTCGGCGACCCGCTGGACTTCTTCTTCACCAAGAAGATGTTGCAGGTGGACACCGCGCAGATCCTCGACCTGCTGTTGCCGGAGTTCTCGAAACTCACCGGCATGGCCGCGCCCGGCGGCGACGGCAGCGGCGACCTGGCGAAGAACCTCAACCCCTTCAAGCGCAAGGCCGAGAAGCCGGCGGTGTGGTGGTCGGGGCTGGTCGAGGTGGACGGTAGCCGCAAGCTGACCTTCCGCCTGCCCGACCACTTCAACGGCCGGGTGCGCCTGACCGCGGTCGCGGTGTCGCCGCAGAAGGTCGGCATCGCCGAGGTCGGCATGACGGTACGCGGCGACTTCGTGCT
>CBININ010000223.1:0-4139 GCA_966250755.1 uncultured Gammaproteobacteria bacterium
GGGGGGCGCCGGGGGGGGTGGTGCAGCCGGCCATCGCGGCCGCGGCCGCCCGCGCCGCGATCGACTGCAAGCCCGGGGAGTGCGAGTGGCGCTGGCTGGCGCCTGGGTTCCCTTCGCTGGAGGCTGCGCCGCCGGGGCCTCTACAGCCCACCGCCAGCCTGTTGCGCGACCTGGATGCGATCCTCCCGAGCGGCACCGCGCTGATCGTCGCGGTTCCGACCGAGCTCACGGGACTGGATGCCGAGCGCCCGCGTCTGGCGCGCGCAGTGGATTGGCGGATCTTGCCGGCGGCGCCTGCCGTGGCGCAGCCCGCGACGACGGCGTCGCCTTTCGTCGTGGCCCTCCGCGGCGCGGCCGACGCGCAGGGCCGACGCTACTTGCGCGCCGCCGCGCGCGCCCAAGGCTGGACCCTCGATGAGGCTGCGGAGGCTGCGCCGCCGCGCGCGGACGTGGTGTTCTGGCTCGATGCGACGCCGTTGCCGGCCCCACTGGTCGATTGGGCACGCCAGGGCGGCACCGTGTGGCTGGCGGCCGGCGGCAGCCTTGCAACGGATGGCGCGGGCGCGTCCACGCAGAACCCTGCCGGCCCGTTGCGCGACGCCCGCGAAGCCTGGCGCGATGCGCACGGCGACCCGGTCGCGCGCGAGCTCACGCTCGGCCGCGGACGCCTGCTGCAATGGCAGCGCGAACTGCAGCCGGAGGCGCTGCCGCTGCTGCTGGAGCCCGGCTTTGCGCGCGGGCTCGCCGACACGCTGCAGTCCCCGGAGGCGGGCTCGCCGCGCGTGCCGGCGGACGCGTTGCGGCCGCGGCTGGGCGGCACGCATTACACGCCGCCGCCGCGGCCGCTCGACGCCTGGCTGGTGACCCTGGCGCTCGTCCTGTTCGCTGCCGAGCGCCTGCTCGCCACGCGCCGCGGCCGGAGCGTGGGCGCATGAGCTTCGCGCGCATGCAGCGGCTGCAGGCGAGCACGCGCATGCGCTTGCTCGGGCGTGGTGCGGCCCTTGCGCTGCCGTGGCTGCTGGCGGCGAACGCCGTCGCGCTGCGCATCGGCGCGGCGGCCTGGGCGCTGCCGGTCGTGGTGCTGGTGCTCGCGCTGGCGCTCGCCGCCTGGCGCTGGCGCGCGCTTGATCTCGAGGCCGTCGCGCGTGCACTGGACGCCCGCCATCCCGCGCTCGAGGACAGCGCCGCCCTGCTGCTGCAGCCGCCGGCCTCGCTCAGCGCGCTTGCGCAGCTGCAACGCGAGCGCGTCTCGCAGCGGCTGGCGGCGTTGTCGCCGGCACCGGTGTTGTTGCCGCCGTTCGCGCGGCGGCGAGCAGCGCTGAATGCCATCGCGGCCTTCGCCGTCGCGGCGCTCGCGACCTGGCTGCAGTGGCCAGCTGCACCGGTGGCGTCCGCACCGACGCCCGTCGTCGCTGCCCGCGCGCCCTTGCCACCGGGTCTGGTCGCCGCGCGGTTGCAGGTGCAGCCGCCGGCCTACACCGGCCTGCCGGCCTCGCGCGTCGACGGCCTGACGGCGCGGGTGCCGGAGGGGTCCACCGTGCACTGGCGATTGCGCACGCAGGGCAGGCCGGCCTCGGTGTCACTGCGCTTCCACGACGGCAGCACCCTGGCATTGCGGCGCGAAGGCGACGCGTGGACGGCCGCGCGGCCGATCGAACGCACCCACCTGTACCGCGTGCGCGTGGACGGGCGTGACACGCCCTGGCAGCGCCTGGCGGTCATCGCCGACCGCGCGCCGCGCCTGCGCGTGCTCGCGCCCGAGCGCAGCCTGAGCCTGGTCGAACCCGGGCAGGCGCGTTGGTCGCTCGATGTCGAGGCGCAGGACGACTACGGCCTGGGCCCGGCGCAGTTGCGCATCACCCTGGCGCAAGGCAGCGGCGAGAACATCCAGGTCAGCGCACGCGAGCTCGCCATCGCCGGGCAGGGCAGCGCACGCGCGCGGCGCTATCGGCACACGCTCGACCTGGCCGGCCTCGGCTTCGCGGCGGGCGACGACCTGGTGGTACGGCTGACCGTGGCCGACAACCGCCGGCCGGCGCCGCAGCGCACGCACAGTCCCAGTTTCATCCTGCGCTGGCCACCCGAAGCCAGCGCGCAGGCCGGCGGGCTGGAGGGCATGGTGCAGCGCCAGCTGCCGGCGTATTTCCGCAGCCAGCGCCAGATCATCATCGACACCGAAGCCTTGCTGGCGATGAAGCCGCGACCGGTGGGCGACGATTGGGCGACGCGTTCGGACACCATCGGCGAGGACCAGCGCCTGCTGCGGCTGCGCTACGGCCAGTTCCTCGGCGAGGAATCCGAGAACGAGGGCGAGGACGCCGAACACGCGGGACCGGAGCCGGCCCGCGGGGACGCCGCCGCGGTGATGGCGCAGTTCGGCCACACCCACGACATCCCCGAGGCGGCGACGCTGCTCGACCCCCAGACGCGCAAGCTGCTCAAGGCCGCGCTCGACGCGATGTGGGCGGCCGAGCGCGAACTGCGCGTGGGCAAGCCGCGCGAGGCCCTGCCGCACGAATACTCCGCGCTGCGCCTGGTCAAGCAGGTGCAGCAGGCCAGCCGCATCTACCTGGCGCGCGTGGGCCTGGAGCAGGCGCCGGTGGACATGGCGCGCCGGCTCAACGGCAAGCGCGAGGGCATCGCGCCCGTCGTGGCGCGCGGTACGCCGCAGGAGCGCGCGGAGCCGGCGCCGGCGCGTGCGCTGTGGGACGCGCTCGAAGGCGGTGATCGCGACGCCGCCGCGCGCGCCGCCACGCGCCTGGAGCGCGCCATCGCCGACGAACCCGGCGCCGCCGACAGCCTCGGCCTGCTGGGCGCGCTCGATGCCTGGCGCGCGGATCCGGCCTGCGCGCCCTGCGTCGCCCGACTGCGCGCGCGATTGTGGCCGCGACTGCCGCCGGCCGCCGCCGCGCTGCCGCCGCGCGAGGCCGCCGATGCGCGCGGGCGCGTCTATCTCGACGCGCTGTCGCCGGAGGCGCTGCCATGACGACGGCGGCCGTCGTCGGCGCTGTCGTGCTCGCGGCGATCGCGGCGGTCGCGATGTGGCGCGTCGGTCGCGGCCGCCCGCTGTCGCTGCTGCTGCAGCCGGTCCTCGCGGCGACGCTGTGGCTGGCGCTGTGGCCGCCCGCCGTGTCGCGGCCACGCGCGACACTGGTGGTGGCGACGGCGCACGCCTCGCAGGCCGAATGGGCGCGCCATCGCGACGACGGCCCGGCGGTCGCGCTGCCGGAAGCGCCGCTGCTGCCGGGCGCGCAGCGGCTGCCCGACCTCGCCACCGCGCTGCGGCGGTTGCCCGGCAGTGCCCGGGTACGGGTGCTCGGCGACGGTCTGGCGGCGCGCGATCGCGAGGCCCTGCAAGGACGGGCGGTCCTGTTCACGCCCGCGCCGCCGCGCGTCGGACTGCATGCGATCCATGCGCCTACCGTTGCGGTGCCTGGCCAGCCCTGGCCGGTGCGCGGCCGCGCCACGGCGCCCACCGATGCGCGCGTCGAACTGCTGGATCCGGCGGGCGCGCGGGTGGCGCAGGCCACGCTCGACGCCGACGGCGCGTTCACGCTCGCGGCCACGCCGGCCGCGGCCGGGCGCGTCGACTACGTCCTAAGCCTGCGCGAGGCCGGCGGGCGCGAACTCGAGCGCCTCGCGCTGCCGCTCGACATCGTCGAGGGCCGCCGCCCGCGCCTGTGGCTGCTCGCGGGCGGGCCCGATCCCGAGCAGAAATTCCTGCGGCGTTGGGCCGAGGATGCCGGCTGGACCGTGCGCGCGCGCGCCAGCCTCGGCGGCGGCGTGCAGGTCGGCGACCCGATGCCGATGCACGCCGATGCGCTCGCCGAGGTGGACCTGCTGGTGCTCGACCAGCGCGCGTTGCGGGCGCTGGGTGCGGCTGGGCGCGCGTCGGTGCGGCGCGCCGTGGGCGAGGGCCTGGGCCTGCTGCTGCGCCTGCAGGAAGCGCCGGGCGCCGAGGATCGCGCGGCCCTGCGCGAGTTCGGGTTCGCCACCGTCGCCGCGGCGCCCGCGCCGGTGCACCTGCCGGGGGCACGCGCGCCCTTCGAACACGAGGAGACCACCCTGCTCACCCGCGCTCCGCTGCAGGCAGGGGCCGACGACGCGGTGACGGCGTTGCGGGACGCCGAAGGCCTGGC
>CBININ010000224.1:0-4063 GCA_966250755.1 uncultured Gammaproteobacteria bacterium
AGGAACAGGGCCATGTCCGGCCGGCCCCAGGGCCCGTACACGGTGAAGAAGCGCAGGCCCGTGCAGGGGAAGCCATAAAGGTGTGCATAGCTGTGGGCCATCATCTCGTTGGCCTTCTTGCTCGCCGCGTACAGGGTCAGCGGATGCTCGGTCGACGCATGCTCGGAGAAGGGCATCGCCGTGTTGGCGCCGTAGACCGAACTGGTGGACGCGAACACGAGGTGCTCGACGCCGTGGTGGCGGCAGCCCTCCAGGATGTGCAGGAAGCCGGTGACGTTGCTGCTCACGTAGACGTGCGGGTTCTGCGCGGCATAGCGCACGCCGGCCTGGGCGGCCAGGTGCACCACCCGCTGCGGCGCATGGGTGGCGAAGGTCGCCTCCACCGCCGCGCGATCGGCCAGGTCGGCCTGCACGTGGGTGTACCCGGGACGGTCGATCAGCCGAGCCAAACGCGCGCGCTTGAGCGCGACGTCGTAGTAGTCGTTGAGGTTGTCGAAGCCGATCACCTCGTCGCCGCGGTCCAGCAGGCGCTGGGCCACGTGGGATCCGATGAAGCCCGCGGTGCCGGTGACCAGGACGCGCATGCTCACAACCTCCCGTCCACGGCCTCGAGCGGCAGCACGTACTTGACGTCGTACAGCACCGCCCCGGGCTTGCCGAAGCTTCGCAGGCCCGCGGCGCCCAGTTCGGCGAACTGGCGATGGCCGACCGCGATGATGATGGCGTCGTAGGCGC
Organism: uncultured Gammaproteobacteria bacterium; assembly: GCA_966250755.1. Lineage (GTDB taxonomy): Bacteria > Pseudomonadota > Gammaproteobacteria > Xanthomonadales > Xanthomonadaceae > Arenimonas. The sequence goes on from CBININ010000224.1 coordinate 736, forward strand.
CCGCCCCGGGCTCGGCCACCGGGTCGAGCCCGTACTCGTGGCGCGCTTCCGCCGCGTCCACCCATGGGTCGTGCACGTCCACCTGCGCGTGGTAGTCGCGCAGCTCGCGCACGATGTCGACCACGCGGGTGTTGCGCAGGTCCGGGCAGTTCTCCTTGAAGGCCAGGCCCAGCACCAGGATGCGCGCACCGACGATGCTGATGCCGCGCTGCGCCATCAGCCGCAGCACCTGGGTGGCGACGAAGCCGCCCATGCCGTCGTTGATGCGGCGCCCGGCCAGGATCACTTCCGGGTGGTAGCCCAGTTCCTGCGCCTTGTGCGTCAGGTAGTACGGATCCACGCCGATGCAGTGGCCGCCGACCAGCCCGGGCCGGAACGGCAGGAAGTTCCACTTGGTGCCCGCGGCCTGCAGCACCTCGAGCGTGTCGATGTCCATCTTGTTGAAGATCAGCGCCAGCTCGTTGACCAGGGCGATGTTGACGTCGCGCTGGGTGTTCTCGATCACCTTGGCGGCCTCGGCGACCTTGATCGAGCTGGCCTTGTGCGTGCCGGCCGAGATGATCGAGCCGTACAGCGCGTCCACGAAATCGGCCACCTGCGGCGTCGAACCCGAGGTCACCTTGAGGATGCTGGTGACGCGGTGTTCCTTGTCGCCCGGGTTGATGCGCTCCGGGCTGTAGCCGGCGAAGAAGTCCACGTTGAACTTCAGGCCGGACTCACGCTCCAGGATCGGCACGCAGACTTCCTCGGTGCAGCCGGGGTAGACGGTGGACTCGTAAACCACGGTGTCGCCCGGCTTGAGCACCTTGCCGAGGGTCTCGCTGGCCGACACCAGCGGGCGCAGGTCGGGCCGGCGCGCGGCGTCGATCGGCGTCGGCACGGTGACGATGTACACGTTGCAGGCGGCGAGTTCGGCGGGATCGGTGGTCAGGCGCAGGCGGGTGGCCGCGGCCAGTTCCTCCGGGCTGACTTCCCGGGTGACGTCGCGGCCCTCGCGAAGCGCCGCGATCCGTGCCTGCTGCACGTCGAAGCCGACGGTGTCGTAGTGCTTGCCGAACTCGACCGCCAGGGGCAGGCCGACGTAGCCAAGGCCGACGAGGCCGATCCGGGCCTGGTCGAGGGTGGGCGGCGCTGCCATGCGTTGGGGATCTCCGTTCAGGGGGGCAGTGAACATTAACGCCAGCGGCCGCTTGGAAGTAGCGGAAACTTGAATGCGCCCCGAATCGGGGGTTTCGGAGCGCTGTGCTGGCCCCCGAGGAGGACGCGGCCGCCCGCATGACCCGGACAGGCCCCGCTCAGCTGCCGTTGCAGGGCAACCCGCCAGCCGGCCCGCTGTTGGTTGGCCTGCTGCTAGCTGGCGCTGCGCCCGTACACGTCGTCGAAGCGCACGATGTCGTCCTCGCCGAGGTAACCGCCCGACTGCACCTCGATCAGCTCCAGCGGCTGCTTGCCGGGGTTCTCGAGGCGATGGCGGCTGCCCAGCGGAATGTAGGTGCTCTCGTTCTCGCCCAGCAGGAACACCTTGTCGTTGCAGGTGACCCGCGCAGTGCCCTTGACCACGATCCAGTGCTCGGCGCGGTGGTGGTGCATCTGCAGGCTCAGCGCCGCACCGGGTTTGACCACGATGCGTTTCACCTGGAAGCGCTCGCCACTGTCGATGCCGTCGTAGCTGCCCCAGGGCCGGTAGACCTTGCGATGCCAGGTCGCCTGCGGGCGCTGGCCGGCCTTGAGCGCCGCGACGATCTCCTTGACCTCCTGCACCCGATCCTTGTGCGCCACCAGCAGGGCGTCGTCGGTGTCGATCGCCACCACGTCGGTCAGGCCGATCAACGCCAGCAGGCGCTTGTCGGTGGCGATGGCCAGGGTGTTGCGGCAGTCGCGGGCGATGACGTCGCCGCGGTGGGCGTTGCCCTCGCCGTCCTGCTCGACCACCGACCACAACGCCGACCACGAACCGACGTCGTTCCAGCCCACGTCGATCGGCACCACCGCGGCGCGGTCGGTCTTCTCCATCACCGCGTAGTCGATCGAGTCCGACGGGCAGGCGGCGAAGCTCGCCTTGTCCAGCCGCAGGAAGTCGGCGTCACGGGTGGCCTTGTCCAGTGACTCGCGCGCCAGCTCCACCATGCGCGGGTTGTGCTTGCGCAGCTCCTCGAGGTAGCGCGAGGCGAGGAAGGCGAACATCCCGCTGTTCCAGAAGTACTCGCCACTGGCAACGTACTGCTCCGCGGTCGCGAGGTCGGGCTTTTCGACGAAACGCTCGACCGCGCGCACGCCCTCGCCGGGCGCGGCCTTGATGTAGCCGTAGCCGGTTTCCGGCGCGTTCGGGACGATACCGAAGGTCACCAGTTGGCCGGCCTGCGCGGCGGGCAGCGCGCTCAGCACCGCTTGGCGGAAGGCAGCCTCGTCGGCAATGACGTGGTCGGACGGCAGCACCAGCAGCACCGGGTCGGCGCCCTCGGCCTGCGCACGCAGCGCAGCCACCGCGATGGCCGGCGCGGTATTGCGGCCGACCGGCTCCAGGATCAGCGCGGCGGGCGCGACGCCGACCTGCCGCAATTGCTCGGCCACCATGAAGCGATGGTCCTCGTTGGCCACCACCAGCGGCGCCTCCGCGCCCGGCAGGCCCTTCAGCCGCAGCCAGGTGGACTGCAGCAGCGAGGTTTCCCCGCCCAGCAGGGGCAGGAACTGCTTGGGATGCGATTCGCGCGACAGCGGCCAGAGCCGGGTGCCGGAGCCACCGGAGAGGATGACGGGGATCAGCTGGGACATTGGGGAAAACCGGGGGCGGGATGCGTGCGCCATTTTGCCACGCGGCGGCAATTCGGCCCAGCACGGGGCTTGCGTCATACTTCGATCCCCTTCCCGGTTCCCGACCCACGATGTCCGATCCCTCCCGCGAACAGGCCCGCCTGGCCTGGGCCCGCGCCGCCCTCGGCGACGACAGCGCCCGACTCGAGCGCGCTTCGGCCGATGCCAGCTTCCGCAGCTACTGGCGCAGCGAGTCCGGCGGCCGCACCTGGATCGTGATGGACGCGCCGCCCGATCGCGAGGACATCCGTCCCTGGCTCGACATCGCCCGGCGGCTCACGCGCGCCGGCCTGCACGCGCCGGAAGTGCGCGCCGCCGACGCCGAGCTAGGCTTCGTGCTGATGGCCGATCTCGGCCACCGCCTCTACCTGCCCGAACTCGACGAGGCGCGGGTGGACGCGCTCTACGCCGACGCCATGGACGCCCTGCTGGCGATGCAGGCGAAAGTGGACGCGCACGACCTGCCGCCCTACGACGAGGAGCGCCTGGTCAACGAGATGGAGCTGATGCCGACCTA
>CBININ010000225.1:0-4060 GCA_966250755.1 uncultured Gammaproteobacteria bacterium
TCAGCTGAGTTTCTTGACCAGGACCTGCGAGCGGCGGTCCCAGTTGTATTTGCGCTTGCGTTCCTCGGGCAGCCAGTTCGGGTCGACCGGCTGGAATCCGCGCTTGATGAACCAGTGCATGGTGCGCGTGGTCAGCACGAAGATGCTGGTCAGGCCCATCGCCTTGGCGCGCTGCTCGATGCGCTTGAGGATGCGCTCGCCATCGCCTTGGCCCTGCACGGCGCTGGACACGGTGAGGGCGGCCATTTCGGCGGTGCGCGCTTCCTGGTAGGGATGCAGCGCCGCGCAGCCGAATATCACGCCGTCGTGCTCGATGACGGTATAGGACTCGATGTCGCGCTCGATTTCGCTGCGCTCGCGCTTGACCAGCGTGCCGTCGCGCTCGAACGGTTCGATCAGCGCGATCAGGCTGCCGATATCGTCGTGGGTCGCCTCGCGCAGGCTTTCGAGTTTCTCGTCGACCACCATCGTGCCGATGCCGTCGTGGGTATAGACCTCCTGCAGGATCGCGCCATCGACGGCGAAAGGCAGGATGTGCGAGCGCTCGACGCCCGATTCGCAAGCCTTCACGCAGTACTTCAGGTAGAAACCGACGTCGGTCGGCTGCGTCGGCGGCGGCAGTTTCGCGATCAGGCGTTTGGCGTCGGCCAGCGCGAGTTCCGTGTCGATCGCGCTTTCCGGATCGTCGGGGTTTTCGCGCACGCCCTCGACCTCGGTCATGAACAGCAGCTTGTCGGCCTGCAGCGCGATCGCGGTTTCGGTCGCGACGTCCTCCATCATCAGATTGAAGGCGTCCCCGGTGGGCGAGAAACCGAAAGGCGACATCAGCACGATGGCGCCGATATCGATGGCGCGCTGGATCGCGGCGGCATCGACGCGGCGCACGATGCCGGAGTGCTTGAAATCAACGCCGTCGACGATGCCCACGGGGCGCGCGGTCAGGAAATTGCCCGATACGACGCGCACCGTGGAATTGGCCATCGGGGTGTTGGGCAGGCCTTGGGAAAACGCCGCCTCGATTTCGAAGCGCAATTGGCCGGCGGCTTCCTGGGCGCTGTCCAGCGCGATGCCATCGGTGATGCGCATGCCGTGGCTGTATTGCGGCTGGTGGCCCTTGAGCGCGAGCTGCTCGTTGACCTGCGGGCGGAATCCGTGGACCAGCACGATCTTGATGCCCATCGCATGCATGATGGCCAGGTCCTGGACGAAGCTGTTGAGCTTGCCCGCCGCGATCATTTCCCCGGTCATCCCGACGACGAAGGTTTCTCCGCGATACGCATGGATATAAGGGGCCACCGCGCGAAACCACGGCACGAAGGTATGGGGGAAGACCAGGCTCATGGGCGCGGATTGTGCAACAGGCTGTCCCCCCAACGCGGCGGGAAGGTCACTTGCGGGACACCGTCCGGCGGCGGAGCATGGCGCCTCCACAACACCCCCCCGGAGCGAGACGATGGAAGTCTTCAAGACCCATGGCGCCTTCAGCTGGTCGGAGCTGCTGACCACCGATCCGAAGAAGGCTTCGGAGTTCTACGGCAAGCTGTTCGGTTGGAAGATCGACGTGATGCCGATGCCCGGCGGGCCGGCGGACGCGCCGCCGTATTACCTGATCAAGACCGCCAAGGGCGGGGACGACGCGATCGGCGGGCTGATGGCCTGTCCGCAGCAGGGCATGCCACCGGCCTGGGGCGTGTACGTGACCGTCGACAACGTCGACGAGACGGTCGCGCAGGCCAAGGCGATGGGGGCCAAGGTGCTGATGGAGATCATGGAGGTACCCACCGTGGGACGGATGGCGACGCTCCAGGATCCGCAGGGCGCGGTGATCAACGTGATCACCTACGCCGAGATGCCAGCAGCCTGACGACCGGCTCCCGCTTGCGGGGCGCGAGATAATCCGCGCCCCGTGAGTCAGAACACCAACGCCCCCGCCCCGGCGGCTCCGAAGACGGATCGCGCCCCGCGTCCGCCGCGCCGCCCGCGCCAGCAGGCCGCTCCTCGGCCTCCCGCTCCCGCCAACCCGATCCCGCCGATCGAGTTCCCCGAATCGCTGCCCGTCTCCGGCCGCCGCGAGGAGATCATGCGGGCGCTCGCCGAGCACCAGGTCGTGATCGTCTGCGGCGAGACCGGCTCGGGCAAGACCACGCAGCTGCCCAAGATCGCGCTGGCCATGGGCCGCGGACGCGGCAACGGCGGCGGCCTGATCGGCCACACCCAGCCGCGCCGCATCGCCGCCTCCAGCGTTGCCAAGCGCATCGCCGAGGAGCTCAAGTCGCCGCTGGGCGACGTGGTCGGCTACAAGGTCCGCTTCCAGGACCGGCTGCAGCCCGGCGCCTCGGTCAAGCTGATGACCGACGGCATCCTGCTGGCCGAGACCCAGACCGATCCGCTGCTCCAGGCCTACGACACGCTGATCATCGACGAGGCCCACGAACGCAGCCTCAACATCGATTTCCTGCTCGGCTACCTGCGCGAGATCCTGCCGCGCCGGCCCGACCTGAAGGTCATCGTGACCTCCGCGACCATCGATGCGGACCGCTTCGCGCAGCACTTCGCGTCCGCGAAGGGGGCTGCGCCGGTGCTGATGGTCTCGGGCCGCTTGTTCCCTGTGGAGCAGCGCTACCGCCCCTTCGAGGAGTCCCGCGAGTACGACGTCAACGACGCCATCTGCGACGCGGTCGACGAACTCTGGCGCGAAGGGCGCGGTGACGTGCTGGTCTTCCTGCCCGGCGAGCGTGAGATCCGCGAGGCCGCCGAAGCGCTGCGCAAGCATCACCCGCCCGGCGTCGAGGTGCTGCCGCTGTTCGCGCGGCTGTCCGAGCAGGAGCAGAACCGCGTCTTCCAGCCGCACGGCCAGCCGCGCATCGTGCTGGCGACCAACGTCGCCGAGACCTCGCTGACGGTGCCCGGCATCCGCTACGTGATCGATCCCGGCCTGGCGCGCGTCAAGCGCTACAGCTACCGCAACAAGGTCGAGCAGCTGCAGATCGAGAACATCAGCCAGGCCGCCGCCAACCAGCGCGCCGGCCGCTGCGGCCGCGTCAGCAACGGCATCTGCGTGCGGCTCTACGAGGAGAAGGATTTCCTCGGCCGGCCGCGCTTCACCGATCCCGAGATCCTGCGCAGCTCGCTGGCCGGTGTGATCCTGCGGATGAAGGCGCTGCATCTGGGCCAGGTCGAGGACTTCCCCTTCATCGAGCCGCCGCCGCGCAAGGCCATCGCCGACGGCTACCAGCTGCTCAACGAGCTGGGCGCCGTCGACGAGCGCAACGAGCTCACGCCCATGGGCAACGAGCTGTCCAAGCTCCCGCTGGACCCACGCGTGGGTCGCATGATCCTGGAGGCCCGCAAGCGCGACGCGCTCAGCGAGATCCTGATCATCGCCAGCGCGCTGTCCGGCCAGGACGTGCGCGACCGCCCGGCCGAGCAACAGCAGCAGGCCGACGAGAAGCACAAGAAGTTCGACGACGAGAAGTCGGAGTTCATGGGCTATCTGAAGCTGTGGAAGTGGCTCGGCGACGCGCGGGGAGGGGAAGGGGAGCACAAGCTGTCGGTCCGCAAGCAGGAGCAGCTGCTGCGCGACAACTTCGTCAGCCCGCGCCGCGTGCGCGAGTGGCGCGACATCTACTCGCAGCTGCACACCGTGGTGGCCGAGCACGGCTGGCGCCTGAACGGCGCGCCGGCGACCTACGAGCAGGTCCACCTGTCGATGCTCGCGGGCCTGCTGGGCAACATCGGCGTCAAGGCCGATGACGACGACTGGTACCTGGGCGCGCGCGGCATCAATTTCTGGCGCCATCCCGGCGCGCACCTGAGCAAGAAGCCGGGCCGCTGGATCGTCGCGGCCGAGCTGGTGGACACGTCACGGCTGTACGGCCGGGGCCTGGCCAACATCGAGCCGCAGTGGCTGCCGCCCATCGCCGGCCACCTGATCAAGACGCAGCTGCTGGAGCCGCACTGGGAGAAGCAGGCCGCCGAGGTGGTGGCGCTGGAGCGGGCGACGCTCTACGGCATCGTGCTCTACAGCAACAAGCGCGTGAACTTCGGCCGCGTCGACGCC
>CBININ010000226.1:0-4058 GCA_966250755.1 uncultured Gammaproteobacteria bacterium
AACCCCGGTCGCTACCGTGAAAGGGTAATGTCCTAGGCCTCTAGACGATGGGGACGAAGTCGTCGAAGCAATGCTTCGGTGCAGCTTCTTGAAACGGGTGGTGGAGCTAATCGGGATCGAACCGATGACCTCTACAATGCCATTGTAGCGCTCTCCCAGCTGAGCTATAGCCCCACCGATAGGAGAACCGCAAGTTTAGGCAAGCTTCCGGCGGCCGTCAAGCGACGACTTCCATCCGGCTTTCAAGCGAAGGCCAGCGAAGGCTCGTCCTCGTCGGCGAAGGGCAGCAGGCTCGCCGGTCCGTGGCCTTGCGCCAGCAGGTACTCCAGCCACTTGTTGAGGAAGCTGTTCATGCGCAGGCGATGGCCGAACATCACCTTCGGCGTCGGGTAAAGGCCGAGCGTGTCCTGCCAGTGGCGGCCCACGTAGCAGTGCGTCACCTCGGCCTGGCGTGCGTCGCGGTAGATGCGCACGTAGGCGGAGGGATCGGGCTGGCCGGTGACCGGGTCGGCCATGCGGTAGCTCAGTTTCAGCTCCAGCGTGTAGGCGTGGACTTCGAGCACTTCAACCACCAGGTCCAGGCCGTTGCCGGCGCCCGAATGCCAGGTGCCTGGCCGCTCCAGCGCGCGCAGGTCGAGCAGGCGCGAGATGCGCTGGTAGTTCTCGCCATACAGCCCCATCAGCCAGGTGAGGCGGCTGAACGAAGGCAGGTCCTGGGGACGAATCGAGGGCATGGATCGATGCTAGCACGCACCCCGCCGCCGTCCAGCCGGTGGCGCCGGACCTGTGACGCTCAGAACATGTGTCGTTGGATCCCGAACTGCGCGAGCACCTTGCTGGCGATTTCCTCGATCGAGGTATGGGTGGTGCTCAGGTTGGGCAGTGCCTCGGCGCGGAACAGGGCTTCTGCGCGCGCGACCTCGCGGCGGCATTGCTCCAGCGTGGCGTAGCGCGAGCCTGGCTTGCGCTCGTGGCGGATCTGCTGCAGCCGCACCGGGTCGATGGTCAGGCCGAACAGCTTGCGCTTGTGCGCCTGCAGGCGCTTGGGCAGCGCGTCCTCTTCCAGGTCGTCCTCGGTCAGCGGGTAGTTCGCCGCCTTCACGCCGTAGTGCAGGGCCAGGTACAGGCAGGTCGGCGTCTTGCCCGAGCGCGACACGCCCACCAGGATCATGTCGGCCTCGCCATATTCCAGGTCGATGCCGTCGTCATGGGTCAAGGCGTAGTTGGTGGCGTTGATGCGGGCCTCGTAGGCGGCGAAGTCCACCATGCCATGGGCCTTGCCCATCCGCGGCTGGCGCTTGACCCCGAGTTCGAGCTCGAGCGGCTGGATGAAGGGCGCGAAGATATCCAGCATCAGCGCCCCGCTCTCGTGCAGGATCGCCGCCAGTTCCTGGTTCACCGCGGAACTGACCACCACCGGGCGCAGGCCGGCGCGCTCTCCCGCCGCGCGGATCTCCGCCGCCGCGGCCCGCGCCTTGTCCGGCGTATCCACGAAGGGAATGCGCAGGGTGCGGAAATCGGTGCCGCTGAACTGCGTCAGCAGGCTGTGGCCGATGGTCTCGGCGGTGATGCCGGTGCCGTCGGAGATGAAGAACACGGGGCGCGGCTGGGTCACGCGGGCACCTGCAGGGGCATGAATCGTGGCAGTCCAGCCTGCATTGTGCCCCAGCCGACGGGCCGGATTTGCTTGTCCGGGGTGGTGCCGGGACGGGATAATGGCGGTCTTGCCCACTGGCCCGGAACCCGAATGAGCGCCCACGTCCTTTGGCTGCACCAGTTGCGACTGTCCGACCTGGCCCAGGTGGGAGGCAAGAATTCCTCGCTCGGCGAGATGATCGGGCACCTCGGCCAGCTGGGCGTGAGCGTGCCGGGCGGCTTCGCCACCACCGCGGACGCCTTCGCCGAGTTCATCGAGTTCAACGCGTTGACGAAGCGCATCTACGCCCGCCTCGAAGGCCTCGACGTGGAGAACGTCGACGAACTGGTCAAGGCCGGCCGCGAGATCCGCGAATGGGTCGTCACCGCCCCGCTCCAGCCGGCGCTCGAACAGGCCGTGCGCGAAGCCTATGCGCAGCTGTGCAAGGACGCCGGCAGCGAGGACATCGCCGTGGCGGTGCGGTCCTCGGCCACCGCCGAGGACCTGCCGGACGCCAGCTTCGCCGGCCAGCAGGAGACCTTCCTCAACGTCAGCGGCGTCGAGGACGTGCTGGTGAAGATCCGCGAGGTCTTCGCCTCGCTCTACAACGACCGCGCCATCGCCTACCGCGTGCACCACGGCTTCAAGCACGAGGACGTGTTCCTGTCGGCCGGCGTGCAGCTGATGGTGCGCTCGGACGTCGGGGCTTCCGGCGTGCTGTTCACCCTCGACACCGAATCGGGCTTCCGCGACGTGGTGTTCATCACCTCGAGCTACGGCCTCGGCGAGAATGTCGTGCAAGGCGCGGTGAATCCGGACGAGTTCTACGTCTACAAGCCGACGCTGCGTGCGGGCAAGCCGGCGATCCTGCGCCGCACGCTCGGCAGCAAGGCGATCCGGATGGTGTACTCGGATGCGCCCGGCGAGCGCGTGCGCAACGAGGACACGCCTCTGGCAATGCGCCAGCGCTTCTCCATCACCGACGCCGACGTCGAGGCCCTCGCCCGCCAGGCGCTGGTGATCGAGGAGCACTACGGCCGGCCGATGGACATCGAGTGGGCGAAGGACGGCCACACCGGCAAGCTCTACATCGTGCAGGCGCGCCCGGAGACGGTGAAGTCGCGCGGCACGGTCAACCAGGTCGAGCGTTACCACTTGCAGCAGCGGGGCGAGGTACTGGTCGAGGGCCGTTCCATCGGCCACCGCATCGGCGCCGGCACCGCCCGGGTCGTTCGCAGCATCGCCGAGATGAACCAGTTCCAGGCCGGCGACGTGCTGGTGGCCGACATGACCGACCCCGACTGGGAGCCGATCATGAAGCGCGCCGCCGCCATCGTGACCAACCGCGGCGGCCGCACCTGCCACGCTGCCATCATTGCCCGCGAGCTCGGCGTCCCCGCCGTGGTCGGTTGCGGCGACGCCACGGCGCGAGTCGTCGATGGCGCGCCAGTGACGGTGAGCTGCGCCGAGGGCGACACCGGCTTCATCTACCAGGGCCTGCTGCCCTTCGAGAAGCTGGTGACCGATCTGGGCAACATGCCGCCCGCCCCGCTCAAGATCATGATGAACGTGGGCAACCCCGAGCGTGCCTTCGACTTCGCGCAGCTGCCGCACCAGGGCATCGGCCTGGCGCGCCTGGAGTTCATCATCGCGCGCCAGATCGGCGTGCACCCGAAGGCGCTGCTCGAATACGACCGCCAGCCGGCCGACGTCAAGGCGCAGATCGAGCCGCTGATGGCCGGCTACGCCAGTCCGGTGGACTTCTACGTCGACCGCCTGGCCGAGGGCATCGCCACCCTGTCGGCGGCCTTCGCGCCGCAGACGGTGATCGTGCGCCTGTCGGACTTCAAGTCGAACGAGTACGCCGGCCTGGTCGGCGGCTCGCAGTACGAGCCGCACGAGGAGAACCCGATGATCGGCTTCCGCGGCGCCTCGCGCTACGTGGACCCGAGCTTCTCGGACTGCTTCGCGCTCGAATGCCGCGCCGTGCGCAAGGTCCGCGACGAGATGGGCCTCACCAACTGCTGGATCATGATTCCCTTCGTGCGGACCCTCGATGAAGGGCGCAAGGTGATCCAGGTGCTGGAGGCCAACGGCCTCAAGCGCGGCGAGAACGGGCTGAAGGTCATCATGATGTGCGAGGTGCCCTCCAACGCCCTGCTGGCCGACGAGTTCCTGGAGATCTTCGACGGTTTCTCGATCGGTTCGAACGACCTGACCCAGCTCACCCTGGGCCTGGACCGCGACTCCTCGATCGTCGCCCACCTGTTCGACGAGCGGAACGCGGCGGTCAAGAAGCTGCTCTCGATGGCGATCCAGGCTGCGCGCGCCAAGGGCAAGTACGTCGGCATCTGCGGCCAGGGCCCTTCCGACCATCCGGACCTCGCCGACTGGCTGATGGCCGAGGGCATCGAGTCGGTGT
>CBININ010000227.1:0-4042 GCA_966250755.1 uncultured Gammaproteobacteria bacterium
TCGACTGAGTCCGGACCGCTGGCCTAGCCGCTGATCGCCCGCCGCAACTCGGCCTTGATCGCCAGCCCGTCGCCGTGCAGGTAGGTGCGCGCGTCGCGCCAGTCCGGGCAGCGCGCCTCGACCTCGCGCCAGAAGCGGCGCGAGTGGTTGCGGTGGATCAGGTGGCAGAGCTCGTGCACCAGCACGTACTCGAAGGCGCTGGGGCGGCCGAGCACCAGCGCCAGGTCCAGCGACATCGCATCGCCGGGGCTGAGCGAGCCCCACAGCGAGGACAGCGGCCGCAGGCGCATCTGCACCGGCGCCTTCGGCAGCGTGGGCAGGTATTTGGGCAGCCACTGACCGAGGTCGGCGCGCGCCTGCTGCAGGTAGAAGTCCTTCAGCGCCGAGCGCACCTGGGCATCGCCCGCGCGCGCGGAGCGGGTGACGGTGACGCCGTGCCCGCCGAGTTCGGCGCGGGTGTAGCGCCCTTCCGTCCAGGTCACCGGCACCTGCTCGTCGCGCAGCTGCAGGTGGGTGTCGAAGTCCGCGCCGAAGGGCCGCGTCTCCACCACCGGGCGCTTCGACAGTTGCGAGGCGAGCCAGTCGCGGTGCTCGAACAGGAAACTCTCGGCCAGCTTGACCGAGGTGCTGCGCGGCACGGTCAGCCGCACGCCGCGGTCGTTGACGATCAGGCGCAGCCGGCGCGCGCGCGCATCGCGCACCCAGCGCACCGGCACCGACTCGCCGCTGCGCAGCACCAGCTCGCGCGCGGCTTCCTCGGTGCGCGAGGGCGTCGGGTCGGGGAAACGCAGGAAACCGGAGAGGAAATTCGACGCCATCGCGGCGAGGATTCTAGCGCGCCGCCTGGCCTCGGCGGCGCTTTCACGCCACGCGGCGACTACTGCGGCTTGCTGAGCTTCAGCATGCGTTCCAGCGCGACGAACAGACGCGCCAGTTCCGCCGACATCAGCGCGAAGCGGGCGTCGAGTTCGGCCTCGAGTGAATCGCGTTCAGAGTTCTCGAGGTCGTCCACCGCGCCGTCGAGGAACTTGAGCTTGCGCACTACCAGGTCCTCGCCGAGCACGAAGCCGACGTGGTCGTCGAAAATGAGCGCCAGCTTCGAGACCTGCTTGCCGGCCTCCAGGTGCTGGCGGATCTCCTCGCCGTGCAGTTCCTGGCGCTGGTACTTGACCACCGCGCCGCCGTCCACCGGGTCGCGCAGCTCGGCCTCGTCGCCGAGCGCGAAGCCCTCCGGCAGCGGCTCGCCGGCGATCCAGCCGGTCATCACCGCGCGCGGCGAGACCTCGGCGTTGAGCGGCAGCGCCGGGAAGCTGCCGAGCGCATGCCGCAATTCCGTCACGAAGCCTTCCGCCGCCTTGCGCGAGCTGGTGTCCACCGCGACGACGCCCAGCGCCAGGTCCACCCAGGCGTCGGTGCGGCTGGGCCGCACGAAGGCGCGCGGCAGCAGCTCGTGGACGATGTCCTCCTTCAGCCGCTTGCGCGCGCGGCCGCCGGGCTTGCGGCCCTGCTGCTGCTCCATCTGCGCCAGCTTGCGCTGCAGTTCCTCGTTGACCACCGAGGACGGCAGCAGCCGGTCCTCGCCGCCGAGCGTCAGCCACAGGCCGTCGCCGACCCGGTGCGACAGCGCCGGCCGATCGCGGCCGAAGGGCGAGACGAAACCGCGCGACATCGGCTCGACCGGGCCCACGGGCTTCAGCCGGAATTCGTCCAGCGTGGTTTCGATGTCGTCGAAGGCCTTGCGCAGCGTCGGGTCGAAGCGGAACAGCGTGAGATTGCGAAAGAACATGCGCGGCGGCACCGGGGGCAAGGCGAAGCCGTCCATTTTACCCTTTGTCGCGGGCCCGACCGCGGGGTTAAGCTCACTGAATGCAGATTCCCCCCGACCCGGGAAAGATCGCCTCGCAGCTGGTCGAGCTGCGCACGGAGCATCGTGACCTCGACGCGGCGATCGCGCGGCTGCATGACGTGCCGGGTGACGAGATGCAGATCCGGCGGCTGAAGAAGCGCAAGCTGCGCATCAAGGACATGATCGCGTACCTCGAGAACCAGCTGATTCCCGACCTGGACGCTTAGATCCAAGTCTCGCGCTAACTCTGGTGTGGCAGGTGGTGGTCAGGGGCGGCGCCGGAGGGGGCCTTTCGCCCTGCTCGCCGCGTCGTAAGCCGCTCCTGCCAACTCAGCGGCGACCGGCCGGCCATCCATGGCCGGCCTTCTGTGCAAAAGGCCCCCTCCGACGCCACCCCTGACCACCACTTCCCAACCACCTCGCGGTGAACTTCGCTTCGCTCGTTCAGAAGCACAGGGAGCAAAGCGCTGGTTGCTCTTATCAGGTGGGGAAAGCGCTTTTCGGCGGGCGGGCTGCCACGGTCTAGCCTGGCGGCTGTCGACGGGTGAGGGTGGGGTTCGCACAGAAGGCCGGGCAGGATGCCCGGCCGGTCGGGACTGAGTTGGCAGGAGCGGCTTACGACGTCCCGATCAGGGCGAACCCCACCCTCGCCCGGCGGCAGTCGCCAGCCCGACTACTTCTGCAGCTTGTCCGGCGAAATCTTGGAGATGGTGTGCCTGAGTTCACGGGACAACACCAGCTTGGCGTCTTTTTCCCAGGCGTTGAGGCGCTCGTCGAAATCGAGTTTGCCGTCCGGGCACAGCCACACCAGCTTGAGTTCGCGCAGCTTGCCGATGAAGCCGCGGAACAGGGTCTTGTCGAAGAACTCCGGCGCGGCGGGCGCATACAACAGCGACAGGCGCTGGGCGGCGAGGTGGCACAGGGTTTCCAGTTCACCGGCCGACAGCGTGCGCGGGCCGTTCTTCACCAGCGTGGTGATGGCGATGAAGTAGCGCTCGAAGGCCTGCTGCAGGGAGTGCGCGATCGCCCGCAGGCGGAACACTTCGTCGGTCTGGCCGGGCCCGCGGGAGAGGATGCCGCCGTCCTCGTCGTTGACCCGGTGCAGCAGCCCTTCGGCGATGAACAGGTCCATGGTGGCGTTGAGCCGGTCCATGAACTCGGCTTCGGTCCAGGGCAGGAACAGCTCGTCCTGGATGAAGGGATAGATGGTCGCGCCCAGGCGCAGCAGGCCGGCGCGCGAGAGGCGGCGGTTGTTCTGGAAGCACAGTGCGATCCAGGCCGAGGCCGCGAACAGGTGCAGCACGTTGTTGCGGAAATAGGCCTGCAGCTCGGCCGTGTCGGCCTGCAACCCGATGACATCACCCAAGGGATGCTTGCGGCGGGTGAGCATGCCCATCTTCTCGCCGTAGGCGATGATCTCCGCTGGTTCCATCGGCGTGACGGTGACATGGCCGGAATACGGCAGCGCCGTCACCAGCCGCTTGCACAGCGCCAGCTGCGCCAGCAGGTCGGCCTCGCCCATCGCATGCTTGGGCGTGGCCAGCAGCGACACCGCCAGCAGGTTGACCGGGTTGAGGTCGGCGGCCTTGTTGATGTTGACCTGGATGCGCTGGGCCAGGTCGTCGACCACGCCGGCGAACCAGGTCGGCTTGTCCTCGCCCATCTGCGCGCGCCAGTCCGGGTCGTTGGCGACCAGCACCTCGTCCATCCGCACCGGCTCGCCGAAGCTCACCGTCACCTTGCCGTAGTGCGAGCGCAGCACTTCGGCCACGCCCTTGAGCAGGGCCCAGATGGTTTCCTTCTGCTTGGGCCGACCGGTCAATTCATCGAGGTAGCTCTTGCCCTCGATCAGCCGCTCGTAGCCGATGTACACCGGCTGGAACACCACCGGCCGCCGCGGCGCGCGCAGGAAGGCACGCACGGTCATCGCCAGCATGCCGCCCTTGGGCTGCAGCAGGCGGCCGGTGCGCGAGCGCCCGCCCTCGATGAAGTACTCGATCGAGAAGCCGTCGCCGACCAGCTGCGCCACGTATTCGGAGAACACCGCCGCGTACAGGGCGTTGCCGCGGATCGAGCGGCGCAGGAAGAAGGCGCCGCCGCGGCGAAGCACCGAGCCGATCACCGGCAGGTTGAGGTTGTCGCCGGCGGCGATGTGCGGCGGCACGATGCCGTGCTGGTAGAGCAGGTAGCTCAGCA
>CBININ010000228.1:0-4004 GCA_966250755.1 uncultured Gammaproteobacteria bacterium
CCGGCTTGATCGCGGCGTGCAGCGCCTTGATCTCGGCCATCATCGCCTCGTCGATGGCGAGGCGGCCGGCGGTGTCCACCAGCAGCACGTCCACGAAGCTCTTGCGGGCGTCGTCGACCGCCGCGCGCACGATGGCGACCGGGTCCTGGCCGACCTCGCTCGGGAAGAATTGCACGTCGACCTGTTTCGCCAGCGTCTGCAGCTGCTGGATCGCGGCCGGACGGTAAACGTCGCAGCTGACCACCATCACCTTCTTCCTGCGCTTTTCCTTCAGGTGCTTGGCGAGCTTGCCGACCGTGGTGGTCTTGCCCGCGCCCTGCAGGCCCGCCATCAGCACGATCGCGGGCGCCGGCACGTTGAGGTTGAGCTCGCTGGCCTGCGACCCCATCACCGCGGCGAGTTCGTCGTGCACGACCTTGATCAGGGCCTGGCCCGGCGTGAGGCTGGTCAGCACTTCCTGGCCGATCGCCCGCGCCTTGATGCGCTCGACCAGGGCGACCACCACCGGCAGCGCGACGTCGGCCTCCAGCAGGGCCACCCGCACCTCGCGCAGCGACTCGCGGATGTTGTCCTCGCTCAGGCGGCCGCGGCCGCGGAGCTTCTGGAGGGTGCTCGACAAACGCTGGGTGAGTGATTCGAACATGATGGTTTTTTCTTTCCGGTGTTCTTGAATTGTAGCGTGCTGCGCCGCCCGGGCCGTCGTCCGCGGGGCGGTGGCCCTTGGCGGGACACGCCGCAAGTACGTCCATGTAGGCTAATCGGCGACGTCCCTGTCGCCGATTGTCCCGCCGGGCTTCCCCGCCCACCGTCCGTCCTTCGCGCGCGGCGGAAGTCACCGGTGCAAATCACATTTCTTTAAGTTGGGGTTGCGGCGCTGCGCGCCGCCATGGCGTCAGCGTGCTTCGTCGAGCAGGGCGCGCAGTGCTTTGGCGTTCGCGCGTGCCATCGGCTGGCCGTCGTCGCCGAGCGGGGGCTGGCGCAGCATCATGGGTGGGAGGACCACCACTTCGAAGTCCAGGCCCTGGGCCTGGAAGACCCAGGCGGGGTAGTCGCGGGCGGCGCCGTCCGTGCTGCGGAGGCGGCGATTGGCGAGGGTGCGGGTCGGCATGTCGGCGTCGAGCAGGAAGCGGGCGACCTCGTCGGCGTCCTCGGCGAAGACCTGAAGGCGTATGGGCGCTCCCTCATCGGCGGTGCCGTCGAGCACGCTGCCGACCAGGCGCGGGTCGAAGTCCTTGAAGAAGCCCATGGCCTCGAGCGCCGCCTCGCGCCGTTCGCGCAGGGCGCTGGCCTGGGCGTCGCCGCGGAACAGGCGCTGGTAGCCGATCACCTCGTCGCGCACCTGCGCGTCGGAAGGCAGCGAGGCCTCGTCCGCGAAACCCAACTCGGCAGCCGCGCGGCGCTTGGCCTCGCGGTAGTCGGCCAGGCCGAGGCGGGCGATCAGCTGCGCGGCGCCGGCGGCGACGCGTTGCCGTCGCAACTGCAACTGGTCCCCGCGCGCCTGCCGGCCTGCCATCGCTCCTCGCCTCGCGTCCCTGCGTGCCGCGCCGCCGACCTCAGAAGATGTCGAAGGCCTCGGCCTGCTGTTCCTCGCCCATGTCCTGCGGGTTGTAGCCGCTGGAGATGATGCGGTCGTAGTCTTCCTGCTTGAAATAGTCCACCAGCGCGCCGGGCGTGCCCTCGGGCACCAGGCCGCCGGTGGCGCGGTTGACGCTGACGGTGACGATGCCGGTGGGCGGCGTGTTGTCCATCAGCGGAACGTCCTTGAGCGCCGTGCCCATGTAGCCGATCCAGATCGGCAGCGCGGCCTTGCCGCCGTACTCGCGATAGCCCAGCGACTCGAAGTTGTCGCGGCCCACCCACACGGTGGTGACGAGGTCGCCGCCGAAGCCGGAGAACCAGGCGTCGCGGTGGTCGTTGGTCGAGCCGGTCTTGCCGCCGACGTCCTCGCGACCGAGAACCTTCGCGGCCGTGCCCGTGCCGCGCTGCACGACGTCGCGCAGGATGGAGACGATCTGGAACGCGGTCCGCTCGTCGATGCTGCGCGGGGCCAGCACCGTCGTCGGCGGCCCGGCCGCGTCGGCGTTGGCGGGAGCGGCCGCCGGCTTGGCGGCCGAGGGGCCTTCGGCGCTGAAGTCGAAGTCGTCGACCACCACCTGGGCGCGCTGCTCCGTGGCCAGGCGCTGCGGGCAGAGCCGGCAGGCGCGGGGCGCGTGGGTCGCGGCGATCACCACGCCGTTGCGGTCGAGCACCTTGCCGATGAAGTAGGGCTCGACCAGGAAGCCGCCGTTGGCGAACACGGTGTAGCCGCGGGCGATCGACATCGGCGTCAGCGAGGCGGTGCCCAGCGACATCGACAGGTTGGCCGGCAGGCTCTCGAGCTTGAAGCCGAAATGGGTGATGTACTGGCGGGCGAAATCCACGCCGATGGCGTCGAGCAGGCGTACCGACACCAGGTTGCGCGACTGCACCAGGGCCTCGCGCATGCGCATGGGCCCCGAGAACTTGCCGTTGTCGTTCTGCGGCTGCCAGACGTGGCCGACGCGGTCGCGGAACACCACCGGCGCGTCCAGCACGATCGTCGCCGGCGTGTAGCCGCGCTCCATCGCCGCCGAGTACAGGAAGGGCTTGAAGCTCGAGCCCGGCTGGCGCTGGGCCTGGGTCACGCGATTGAATTTGCTGCGCGAGAAGCTGAAGCCGCCGACCAGGGCGCGGAGGGCGCCGTCCTCGGGCTGCAGCGACACCAGCGCGGCCTCGGCCTTGGGCAACTGGGCCAGTTCGAAGCTGCCCGGCTCGGCGCCCGGGGACACCCGCACCACGTCGCCGCGCTTGAGCAGGGCGGTGGGCGCCTTGCCGGTCCACTTGGCGGCGGAGGCGTCGATTTCCACCTCCTGGCCGTTGCGCAGGTGGATCCGCGCCTTGCCGCCCTCCAGGGAGGTGACCACGCCGGGCATCATCGTGTTGACCGGGAAGAAGCGCGCCAGCAGCGACTTGAACTCCGCCGGCCCTTCCGAGCCCGTCAGGTCGAGGTGGCCCTCGGCGCCGCGCCACCCGTGGCGGCGGTCGTACTCGACCAGCCCATCGCGCACCGCTTTGTTGGCAGCCAGCTGGTCGCTGCTGCGCACCGTGGTGTACACGCGGAAGCCGCTGGTCTCGGCTTCGCCACCGTAGCGCTCGACCATCGCCGCGCGCACCATCTCGGCCAGCCAGGGCGCGTCCACCTCGATCGGCGGCTCGTGCGGGCTGGCGTGGCTGGGCTCGGCCTGGGCCGCCGCGGCCTCGGCCGGGGTGATGAACTTCAGCTCCATCATCCGCTGCAGCACGTAGTCGCGGCGGATCTTGTTGCGGGCCGGGTTGATGATCGGGTTGCCGCTGGACGGGTACTTGGGGGTGGCCGCCAGCGCCGCGGCCTCGGCCAGGCTCAACTGGTCGATGTGCTTGCCGAAGTAGAACTCGGCGGCCGCGGCCACGCCGTAGGCGCGGTTGCCGAAGAAGATCTTGTTGAGGTACAGCTCCAGGATCTCGTCCTTGCTCAGTTCCCGCTCCATCTTCAGCGCCAGCGCCATTTCCCGCAGCTTCCGGCTGTAGCTGTATTCGGAGCTGAGGTAGAAGTTCTTGGCGACCTGCTGGGTGATGGTGCTGCCACCCGGGACCCGGCGGTCGTCGGTGGTGGCCAGCAGCCAGATCGCGCGCGAAATGCCCTTGAAGTCCAGGCCCTGGTGCTTGTAGAAGCGGGCGTCCTCGATGGCGATGAAGGCCTGCTTGAGGCGCAACGGGATGGCCTGGACCTTGACCGGGTACCGGCGTGTTTCACCGAATTGCGCGATCAGCTTGCCGTCGGCGGTATGGACGCTCAGGGGGACCTGCAGGGCGACATTGCGCAGTTCCTGCACGTCCGGCAGCTGGGGGGCGACCAGCCAGTAGAGGATGCCCAGGCCCAGGACGCCGAGGACCAGCCCCAGTCCGGCGAGCAGGGCCAGGCGCCGCAACCAGCGTCTCATTGGGGC
>CBININ010000229.1:0-3990 GCA_966250755.1 uncultured Gammaproteobacteria bacterium
GATGGTGGGCCCACCAGGACTCGAACCTGGAACCAAGGGATTCGCTCTACCCGCGCGTTTCCGCGCGGAGCGGACTATCTCTTCACCCTCGGCGTTTCGCCGGTGGGGTGCGGGACGCTCGAGCCTGTCATCAAGGGCACTGCAGCCCCCAGGTAGTCTCTGCACCTTCCGGCGGTGTACCGCCGGCTTGGCTCAGGATTCCCACCGTCCGGTCACGCGACCGCCGCTGAGGGTTCCCTGAGTTCATCCCGTTCCCGTCCAGTCGTTACCGGCTGGCGGCACCTTTCGATGAGTCCCCTGCTCTAACCATTGAGCTATAGGCCCGACACGCTTCTATCGTAGGCGATATCCAGCGCCCGGGGAATGTGAGTCGCGCCATGCCCGCCAGCACCAGCGCCACGCCCAGCCAGGCCGCCAGCGACAGCCGCTCGTCGAACACCAGCCACGAGGTCAGCACCCCGGAGACGGGCACCAGCAAGGACAGCGGCGCCACCTGCGCGGCGGAGTAACGCGCGATCAGGCGGTTCCAGACCCAGTACCCGAACACCGTGGTGACGTAGGCCTGGAACAGGATCGAGAACAGCGCGCGGGCGTCGATGCGCGCGCTGAGTTCGACGAAGGGCCGCTCGCCCTCGCCGAGGTAGGTGAGCAGCAACAGCACCGGCGCCGACACCGCGCTCGACCAGGCGATGAAGGCCAGCATGTCGGCCGGCCGGTAGCGCTTCACCAGCAGGTTGCAGGCGCTCCAGGCCAGCGCGGCGAGCAACACCAGCGCCGCGCCCACGCGGGTCGCGCGGGCGTCCGACACGGCGATGACCAGCGCCAGGCCGGCGGCCGCGACGGCCATGCCGAGCCAGCGCGCACGCCCGATCGCCTCGCCGTACACCACGCGGCTGAGCAGGATGGTGAAGAACGCGCTCGACTGCAGCAGCAGCGAGCCCAGCCCCGGCGACATGCCCTGCGCCATCGCCACGTTCACGACCCACCACAACCCGACGCCGAACAGCACGCCGTAGCCGACCACCGCCCGCGCCGGCACCTTCGGCGGCGCGAGCAGGAAGACCAGCGGCAGCGCCGAGCCGAGGAAACGCAGCGCGGTCAGCAGGAAGGGATCGAGCGAGCGCAGGCCGAGGCCGATGACCGAGAAGTTGCTGCCCCAGATCACCGCCACCAGCACGCCGAGGGCGAGGTCGCACGGCTTCATGCGCAGTGGCGGGCCGACCTGTCGTTGCCGCGCGCGGGGCCGGCCGCCGGCCTCGCTGCCGGCGTCCTCGCGGGCGCCGCGATGCGGCGCCGTGCTGCCTCCGCGGCCTGCGCCGCGTGCTCCAGCTCGATTTCCTCCGCCAGCACCGCCGGCGACAAATACCCGCCCAGGAACAGCATGTCCTTGGCCCAACCCATGGTCCTTCTCCCGATGGCCGGCGACGCCAGCCTTGAATGGACGGCCATGATGGGATTAGCCTGAGCCGGCGAAAAGCGACGATTCCTCAACCGTGGCTTGAAAGGAATTCAAGATGGGTCGACTACCCCTCGGCGCGCTGGAAGGCTTCGTCGCGGCCGCGCGCAGCGGCAACCTCTCGCGCGCGGCGGCCGGGATGAACCTGACGGTGAGCGCGTTGAGCCACCAGATGCGCGGGCTGGAGGAGCGCCTCGGGCAGGTCCTGTTGCGGCGCGGCGCGCGCGGCGTGGCGCTGACCGAGGACGGCGAGCGCCTGCTCGCCGCGGTCGAAGGTCCGCTGCGCACGATCGAGCAGGCCCTGCGCCGCTGTGGCGCGCGCAGCGAGGACACGCTGACGGTCAGCCTGATGCCCTCGATGGCCTCGAGCTGGCTGGTGCCGCGCCTGCCCGACTTCATGGCCCGCCACCCGCAGGTGCAGGTGAACCTGCAATCGACGACCGAACTGGTCGACTTCGCGCGCGACGACGTGGACGTGGCCTTGCGCTTCGGCGGCGGGCACTGGGCCGGCGTGCACGCCGAGCACCTGTTCGACGAATGGATCACGCCGGTGGCGAGTCCCGTGCTGGTGAAGTCGCTGGGCAAGGCAAGGCTCGCCGACCTGGCGTCGTGCCCGCTGCTCGGCGATCCCGGCAATCGCTGGCCGGCATGGTTCGAGGCCAGCGGCGTGGGCAAGCCGCCCTCGCGCTACGTCGCCAATTTCTCGGACTCGGAAACGCTGCACCGCGCCGCGGTCGCAGGCCTGGGCGTGGCGCTGGGGCGCATGACCCTCGCGCGGCCGCTGATCGAGGCCGGGCACCTCCGGGCGCTCTCGCGCCAGCGCCTGCGCGCCGAATACGCGCACTACCTGGTCTGGCCGGAGCGCGCCGCGCGCAAGCCTGCCGTGCAACAGTTCCGCGACTGGGTGCTCGCGCAGGCGCGCGACTGATTCAATCCGCCGGCAAGGCGCGCGAGGACCAGTGGATGTGGACGATCTTCCAGCCATCCGCCCCGCGCCGCAGCACCATCGTCTCGATGCTGGCGTGCCGCTTGCCCTCGCGGGCGATCGTGCCACGGGTGGCGACCCAGGCCAGGTCCCCGCTGGCCTCGGCCGTGCGCGCCTCGCGGGTGACCACGGCGCTGGCCAGGAACAGCGCATCCGCGGCTGCATGCTCGGCGAAATAGGCGTCGCGCCCGGCTTCGACGTGGCCGCCTTCGAACACCTGCACCGCGGGATCGAGCAGCGCCTTGACCTCGTCGAGGCGTCCCCCCTTCAAGGCGTCGGAGAAGGCATCGACCACGCCGACGGCGTCCACGGCGGCGGCGGGAATCGCGTCGGCAGCCGACGCGGCGACGGACGACGGTTCGTGCGCCGGCAGCATCGGGCTCGCCAGCAGCAGGGCCAGGACGAAAGGAAGGGTGCGCATGGGCGGCTCCGGCGATCGGGAACGGCCATGCTAGCGGAAACTCCGGAGGCTGCATCCTGCGCCCCAGGCGAGACACGGAAGCTGCGCCCTGCAGCCCGCGCAAGACCCGGATGCCGCATCCATGCAACATCCGGGGGTGTCACTTCAGCGTCACCAGGTCCTTGATGACGCCGTCGAGGCCGCCGAACACGGTCAGCTTGTCGATCTTCTCGGTCACCTTCTCCAGCGCCTCCAGTTCCTTCAGGCGCAGGAGCACCGGGCTCTCCTCGAGCAGCTTCGCGGTGTTGAGCAGCGAGCGCGTGGCGTTGGCCTCCTCGCGACGACGGATGACGTTCGCCTGCGCCTGCTTCTCGGCCTGCACGACCGCGTTGAGGATCTCGCGCATCTCGCCCGGCAGGATGACGTCCTTGACGCCCACGCCGAGCACTTCCACGCCGAGGCCCTCGAGCTTGCCGCGCACGAACGCGAAGATCTCCGCGTCCAGCGTGGCCTTGTCGCCGAGCAGCTCGTCCAGCGTCTTCGCGGCCACGGCCTTGCGCAGGCCGTACTGCAGCTCGCGGTAGACGAAGTCGCCGTACTTGGCCACCTTGGTGCGCGCGGCGACCGGGTCGGCCACGCGCACGCTGGCGGCCAGGTTGACGCGCAGGCTCACCTTGTCGCGGGTCAGCAGTTCCTGGCCGGCGACCTCCATGGCCTGCACGCGCAGCTCGACGGTCTCTACCGCCACGTTCTTCTGGAAGTTCCAGAAGGCGTAGCTGCCGGCGCCGAGCACCTGCACCAGCGTGTTGTCGACGAACACCAGGCCCGCCGACTCCGCCGGCACCTCGAGCACGACCGCCACCTTCGACAGGATGCCGAGCTGGCGCAGGCGCCTGGCCACGGCGGCCTGCACCTGCAGGTCCGCGGCGATCGCGACGCGCTCGATCGCCACCGGCACCAGTCCGCGCCAGTACAGCTTGCGGGACCCCGGCGCCAGCACATCCTCGAGCTTGCCGTGCTTCGAGAGCAGGCCGACTTCGTTGACGCCGACTTCCGCGAGCACGAAGGTCCCGGCCAGGCGCTCGCCGAGCGCCTGGATGAGCGCGTCGACATCCTTGCCGGCGTACTCCGGCTGGCGGATGTCGTGCA
>CBININ010000230.1:0-3963 GCA_966250755.1 uncultured Gammaproteobacteria bacterium
CGGCCTGACCGCGATCGTGTTCGGCCCGGGCGACATCGCCCAGGCCCACACCGCCGACGAATGGGTCGCGCTCGACCAGCTGCACACCGCCCACCAACACTACCTGCGGCTGCTCGCATGAACGACCTGCGCCCCACCATCGTCCGCCTGCTCTCCAACATGGCCAGCGCCAAGGAGATCCAGCAGTACCTCAAGCGCTTCTCGCAGCTGGATGCCGCGCGCTTCGCCGTGGTCAAGGTCGGCGGCGCCATCCTGCGCGACGAACTCGACGCGCTTGTGTCCTCGCTGGCCTTCCTGCAGCAGGTCGGCCTGACGCCGATCGTCCTGCACGGCGCCGGCCCGCAGCTCGACGAGGAGATGAAGGCCGCCGGGATCGAGAAGGAGACCCGCGACGGCCTGCGCGTCACCAGCGCCGAAGGCCTGGCGGTGGTGCGCCGCGTGTCACAGCAGGAGAACCTGCGCCTGGTCGAGGCCCTGCAGGCCCAGGGCGTGCGTGCGACCTCGATCACCGCCGGCGTGTTCGAGTCGGACTTCCTGAGCAAACGCAAGTACGGGCTGGTCGGCAAGGTGGTGCAGGTGCACACCGGCGCCATCCAGGCCGCGATCGGCGCGCGCTCGATCCCGGTCATCGCCTCGCTGGGCGAGACCGCGGGCGGCCAGATCCTCAACGTCAATGCCGACTGGGCCGCCAACGACCTGGTCAAGACCCTGCAGCCCTACAAGATCATCTTCCTCACCGGCACCGGCGGACTGCTCGGCGACGACGGCGAGCTCATCGACTCCATCAACCTGAGCACCGAGTACGAGGCGCTGATGCGCCAGCCCTGGCTGCACTCGGGCATGAAGGTGAAGATCGGGCAGATCCACGACCTGCTGATGCAGCTGCCGCCCTCGTCGTCGGTGTCCATCACCCGGCCGGACGAGCTGGCCAAGGAGCTGTTCACCCACCGCGGTTCCGGCACCCTGGTGCGGCGTGGCGAGCGCATCCGCTGCGTCAACAGCTGGCGCCGGCTCGACCTCAAGCGCCTGAAGGCGTTGGTGGAGTCGGGTTTCGGGCGGCGACTGGCCGTCGACTACTTCGAGACCACGAAGCTGCACCAGGCCTTCGTCAGCGAACACTACCGGGCCGCGCTGCTGCTGACCCTGGAGAAGGGCCTGCCGCACCTGGACAAGTTCGCGGTCAGCGACGATGCCCAGGGCGAGGGACTCGGCCGCGCCGCCTGGCAGGTGATGCGCGAGGCGACGCCGCGGCTGTTCTGGCGTTCGCGCAGCAACAACCCGATCAACGAGTTCTACTTCGCCGAGGCCGACGGCTGCTTCAAGGGCGAGCAGTGGAATGTATTCTGGTACGGGCTGGAAAGTTTCGAGGACATCCAGTTCGCCGTGGACCATTGCCGGGCCCGGCCGCCCTCGCTCAAGGACTGACATGGACGCTGCCGCCCGCTCGCCCTGGACCCAGCCGGTGATGCTCGCCGGCCGCCACGTGCGGCTCGAGCCCCTGCGCGCGGAACACGCGGCCGGCCTGGGTCTCGCGCTGATCGATGGCGACCTGTGGCGGCTCTGGTACACCGCCGTGCCGCCGCCCGATGGCGTCGAGGCATACATCGCCGCCGCACTGGAAGGGCAGGCGCGCGGCGACATGCTGCCCTTCGTCGTGCTCGATGCCGACGGCGCGGTGGTCGGCTGCACCCGCTACTGCAACATCGCCGCGGCGAATCGCCGGCTCGAGATCGGCTACACCTGGTACGCGAAGCGGGTGCAGCGCACCGCGCTCAACACCGAGGCCAAGCGCCTGCTGCTGGCGCATGCCTTCGAGGACCTGGGCGCGATCGCGGTCGAGTTCCGCACCCATTGGTTCAACCATCGCTCGCGCACCGCCATCGCCCGCCTCGGCGCGAAGCAGGACGGCGTGTTGCGCAACTTCAACCGGGACCCGGACGGCGCCTTCCGCGACACCGTGGTCTTCTCCATCATCGAGTCCGAGTGGCCTGCCGTGCGCAAGCATTTGGACTTCCAGCTGGCGCACGGAGGCGCACACCCATGATCCGCATCGGCCTCATCGGCGCCCGCGGCTACGTCGGCAGCGAGCTGATCCGGCTGATCGCCGGCCACCCCGGCTTCGAGCTGGCCTTCGTTGCTTCGCGCGAGCGCGCAGGGGAGAAGCTCGGCGCCCACGAGCACGCCGACGTCGGCGAGCTGCATTACTCCAACCCCGCGCCGGAAGAAGCTGCCGGCTTCGGCGCCGACGCCATCGTGCTGGCGCTGCCCAACGGCATGGCGGCCAAGTACGTGGCGGCGGTGGACGCGGTTGCGCCCGAGACCGTGCTGCTCGACCTGTCGGCGGACTACCGCTTCGATCCGTCGTGGTACTACGGGTTGCCCGAGCTGACCCGCGCCCGCGCGGAGGGTGAAAAGCGGATCAGCAACCCCGGTTGCTACGCCACCTCCATGCAACTCGCGCTCGCACCGCTGTGCGACGAGCAATCCGCGCCCGCCCAGTGCTTCGGCGTCTCCGGCTGGTCCGGCGCGGGCACCACGCCCAGCCAGAAGAACGACCCGGTGGCCCTGAAGGACAACCTGATGCCGTATTCGCTGGTCGGCCACGTGCACGAGCGCGAGGTAGCCTACCAGCTGGGCCAGGAAGTCGAGTTCATGCCCTGCGTGGCGCCGCATTTCCGCGGCATCACCATGACGGTGAACGCGCACCTGTCCAGGCCGCACACGCTCGAGCAGGTGCAGCAGCACTTCCGCGACCATTACGCGGGCGAGCCGCTGGTGGCGGTGCAGGACGCCGTGCCTTGGGTCAGCCGCATCGCCGGCCAGCACGGTGTGCGGATCGGCGGCTTCACGCTGTCGGCGGATGGCCGGCGGCTGGTGGTGGTGAGCGTGCTCGACAACCTGCTCAAGGGCGCGGCCACGCAGGCGCTGCAGAACCTCAACCTGGCCTTCGACCAGCCCGAGACGCTGGGCATACCCTTGCCGCAGGAGGATTGAGTATGGCCGCCGAGTTGCTCTGGCAAAAACCCGGCGTGGCGGTGGACGCCGCCATCCAACGCTTCCTCGCCGGCGACGACGTGGTGCTGGACCGCGAGTTCTTCCTGTTCGACATCCAGGCCAGCGCCGCGCATGCGCAGGGCCTGCAGCGCATCGGCATCCTCACGGCGGAGGAGTTGTCGGGCCTGGAGCGCGAGCTCGACGCGCTGGCCGCGGACTTCCACGCCGGCCGCTTCGTACTCGACGACCGCTACGAGGACGGGCACTCCGCCATCGAGGCGCGCCTGACCGAACGCCTGGGCGACGCCGGCCGCAAGATCCACACCGGCCGCAGCCGCAACGACCAGGTGCTGGTGGCCACGCGGCTGTGGCTCAAGGACCGGCTGCAACGCACCGGCGACCTGCTGCGCGATTGCGCGTCGGTGGCGCTGGAGCGCGCGGCGGCGGAGCAGGGCATCGCGCTGCCGGGTTACACCCACCTGCAGCGCGCGATGGTGTCCTCGGCCGGCATGTGGTGGGCGGGCTGGGCCGAGGCCTTCCTCGACGATGCCGTGCGCGCGCGCGATACGCTGGCCTGGGTGGACGCCAATCCCCTGGGCAGCGCCGCCGGCTACGGCGTCAACCTGCCGCTGGATCGCGACCACACCACCGCCGAGCTCGGCTTCGCGCGCCTGCAGGTGGCGGCCACCTACGCGCAGCTCTCGCGCGGCAAGTTCGAAATGGCGGCGGTGGAAGCGCTGGGTTCCGGACTGCTCGACCTGCGTCGCTTCGCCTGGGACCTGTCACTGTTTACCAGCGCGGAATTCGGCTTCGTCGCGCTGCCGCCGGAATACACCACCGGCAGCTCGATCATGCCCAACAAGCGCAACCCCGACGTCGTCGAGCTGCTGCGCGCCACCTATGCCAGCGTGGCCGCCGCGCGCAGCGAGATCGAACAGCTGTTGTCGCTGCCCTCGGGCTACCACCGCG
>CBININ010000231.1:0-3958 GCA_966250755.1 uncultured Gammaproteobacteria bacterium
GAGACCGCGATCTACCTCGGTGCGCTTGGCGGCCTGGTGCCGCTCGCCGGGCTGATGTGGGCGGTGGCGAACCACAAGGCCTCGCTCGGCGACAACATCTCGCTGGCGATGGCGGCGATGCTGGTGGTGATGGCGGCGGTGCTGGCCTGGTTCGCCTGGTTCGTGCTGGCCAAGTGCGACCGCGTCGAGCGCCATCGCATGCTCTCGCTGATGGCGCTGATCTTCATGTGCCTGGTGTTCTTCACGCTGTACGAGCAGACCTACGGCAGCTGGATCACCTTCAACGACCGGCTGATGACCAAGGACATCGCGCCGGCGCTGGTGCGGCCCGAGGCGGTGCTGCACTGGGGCGCGGACTGGGCCGGCAACGTCGCGCTGTTCTTCGCCAACGCGCCGTGGTCCACCTTCTCGCTGCTGCTGGCGCCGCTGTCCTTCATGCTCGCCGCCACCCTGGACGAGCGCAAGCCCGGCTCGCGCGCGCCGCGCGTGGTGTTCGGCGGCGTACTGGCGCTGCTGATGCTGATGCTGGTGCGCGACCTGCTGGTGTTGCCGCAGAACGCCAGCTCGCTCACCTACCTGGGCTCGCTGTTCCTGGTGCTGCTGGCGCCGCTGTTCACCGTGCTCTGGGGCTGGCTCGACCGCCGCGGCGCCGATCCCTCGAAACCGGTGAAGAGTGCGATCGGACTCGCCTTCGGCGGGCTGGCCTTCGTGCCGCTGGCGCTGGCCGCGCAGCAGGCCGGCACCCAGGGCGTGATGGTCAGCGTGTGGTGGCTGGTGCTTGCCTACTTCATCCTGGAGGTGGGCGAAATGTGCCTCTCGCCGGTCGGCCTGTCGGCGGTGACGCAGCTTTCAGTGCCGAAGGTGGTCAGCCTGATGATGGGCACCTGGTTCCTCGCCACCGCCTTTTCGGAAGCCCTGGCTGCGCAATTTGGCAAGCTGGCGGCCATTGAGATCGAGGACGGCGGCGCACTGGCGCCCGGCAGCGCCGAGTGGATCGCCGCGGCCGCCAAGTACGAGCACCTGTTCTGGCTGCTGACCTGGATCGGGCTGGGCTGTGCGCTGGTAGCCCTGCTGTTCGCCCCGCTCATCCGCCGCGGCATGCACGGGGTGCGTTGACCTTCGCCGGGCGCGGGAAACGCCCTGCGGCAGGCCCCTGTGAAACCGCGTGCGGCTCAGGGACGGGCTTCGGCGATCTCGCCGATGACCTGCCGCAGGCCGACGCGCCAGTCCGCCAGCCGCAGTCCGAAGTCGCGCTCGAAGCGCGAGTTGTCGAGGCGCGAATAGGCCGGGCGCTTGGCCCTGGTCGGGAACTCCTGGCTGGTGATGCCCACCAGCTTGGGCGCGCGTTCGAGCACGCCGGCCACCAGCGCATCGCCAAAGATTGCCTGGGCGAACTCGTGCCAACTGCACTCGCCGTCCGCTACCACGTGCCAGGTACCCTGCGCCTCGAAGCGCTTGGCGAGCGCCAGCGCCGTCGCCGCCGCCAGCCAGCGCGCCGGCGTGGGCGAGCCGACCTGGTCGTTGACCACGCGGATCTCGTCGCGATCGGCGGCGATCTTGAGCGCGGTGCGCAGGAAGTTCTGGCCGCGGGCGGCGTAGACCCAGGCCGTGCGCAGCACCAGGTGGTCGCAGCCGCTGGCGGCGATCGCCTGCTCACCCGCCAGCTTGGTGCGGCCGTAGGCACTGACCGGGCCGGTGGGATCATCCTCGCGGATGGGACGGCGCAGGCGCCCGTCGAAGACGTAGTCGGTCGAGTAATGCACCAGCTTGGCGCCCTGCGCCTTGCAGGCTTCGGCCAGCTCGGCGACGGCGTCGGCGTTGACCCGCTGCGCGCGCTCCGGCTCGTCCTCGGCGCGGTCCACCGCGGTGTGCGCCACTGCATTCAGTACCAGCTGCGGCCGAAGCTCGCGCACCAGCGCGTCGAGCACACCCGGCTGCTCGAAATCCACCTGGGTGCAGGCCTGGCGGCCCGACAGGCGCCCGCTGAGCGTGCACGGGTGGATCTCGCCCAGCGGCGTGCAGGCGCGGTGCAGTTCGTAGCCGAGCTGGCCGTCGGCGCCCAGCAGCAGGATCCTCATGACGCGAACTCCGGAAGGCGGTCGGGGACGATCTCGTCCAGGAAGGGCAGGCGCGCGTCCTTGGGCGAGAGTTCGGGAGCCGAGTGGGCCCAGTCGATGGCCAGGGCCGCGTCGTTCCAGCGGATGCCGGCGTCGGCCTCGCGCGAGTACGGCGCCGTGCACAGGTAATGGAAGGTCGCGGTTTCCGACAGCACGAGGAAGCCATGGGCGAAGCCCTCGGGGATCCACAGCTGGCGGCGATTGCGCGCGCTGAGCATCACGATGGCGGATCGTCCAAAGGTGGGCGAGCCGCGTCGGATGTCCACGGCCACGTCCTGCACCTCGCCTTCGAGCACCGCGACCAGCTTTCCCTGCGGCTGCGGCCACTGGTAATGCAACCCGCGCAGCACGCCGCGGGTGGAGCGCGAGACGTTGCTCTGCACGAAGGCCAGGTCCAGGCCGGCGTCCTTCGCCCAGCGCGGACCGTTCCAGGACTCGAAGAACTCGCCGCGCTCGTCGGCGAACACCTGGGGCTCGATCACCAGGCATCCGGGCAGGTCGGTCTCGGTCACCTTCATTCGATCGGCCCGTGCTCGAGCAGGGACAGCAGGTACTGGCCGTAGCCGTTCTTGGCCAGCGGCGCGGCGAGCCGGCGCAGGCGCTCGGCGTCGATCCAGCCCTGGCCGTAGGCGATCTCCTCGGGGCAGCAGACGCGCAGGCCCTGCCGCGCCTCGATCGTCTCGATGAAGTTGGCGGCCTGGTTGAGCGACTCGTGGGTGCCGGTGTCGAGCCAGGCGTAGCCGCGGCCCAGCTTCTCCAGGTGCAGCGTGCCCTCCTCGAGATAACAGCGATTGAGGTCGGTGATCTCGAGCTCGCCACGCGAGGACGGCTTCAGCCCCATGGCGAACTCACTGGCGCGGCCATCGTAGAAGTACAGGCCGGTCACCGCGTAGCTGGAGCGCGGCTCGCGCGGCTTCTCCTCGATCCCGACCACCTTGCCGCCCTCGTCGAACTCGGCCACGCCGTAGCGTTCCGGGTCCTTCACCCAGTAACCGAACACCGTGGCGCCCTCGGCGCGCGCGTCCGCGCGCCGCAGCAGTTCGGTCAGTCCGGTGCCGTGGAAGATGTTGTCGCCCAGCACCAGGCAGCTCGGCGCGCCGGCCAGGAAATCGCGGCCGATCAGCAAGGCCTGCGCCAGTCCGTCGGGGCTCGGCTGCACGGCGTATTCGATCTCCATGCCCCATTGCGAACCATCGCCCAGCAGCGCCTTGAACAGCGGCTGCTCGTGCGGCGTGTTGATCACCAGCACCTGGCGGATGCCGGCGAGCATCAGCACGCTGAGCGGGTAGTAGATCATCGGCTTGTCGTACACCGGCAGCAGCTGCTTGCTGATGGCCTGGGTGATCGGATACAGGCGCGTGCCCGAACCGCCGGCCAGCACGATGCCCTTGCGGCCGACCGCGCTCACGCCAACACCCCGATGCGCTCGAGCCGGTAGCTGCCGTCCAGCACGCGTCCGACCCAGGGCTGGTGCGCCAGGTACCAGTCCACCGTTCGCGCGATGCCTTCCTCGAAACGCACCGAGGGCGCCCAGCCGAGTTCGCTCTTCAGGCGCGTGGCGTCGATCGCGTAGCGGCGGTCATGGCCCGGGCGATCGGCGACGAAGCGGATCTGCGAGGCGCGGGGTTGGCCGTCGGCGCGCGGGCGGCGCGCGTCGAGAAGCGCGCAGATCGCGTGGACGACCTCGAGGTTCTCGCGCTCGGAGTCGCCGCCGATGTTGTAGGTCGCGCCGACCCGGCCGGCTTCAAGCACGCGGCGGATCGCGGTGACGTGGTCGCCCACGTACAGCCAGTCGCGCACGTTGCGGCCGTCGCCGTAGACCGGCAGGTCCTCGCCCGCCT
>CBININ010000232.1:0-3913 GCA_966250755.1 uncultured Gammaproteobacteria bacterium
AAGCGGGTGCGGCAGGTCATGGCCGGGCTCGGGGACGGTGAGCCCGGCATTTTACCGTAGGCCGGCCGCCGGCCCTACTTCACCGCCAGGCTCATTTCACGGTGATGGTGATGCGCTCCGACACCACCGCCGGCTGGTGCGGGATGTGGTTGGCGTCGCCCAGCACCAGCTGCAGCGTGTGCTTGCCCGGGGCGAGGGTGAGCACGGTTTCGGTCTGGCCCTTGCCGAAGTGCAGGTGCTTGTCATCCTTGGGCAGGGGCTGGTCCATGGCCGGCAGCGGCGAATCGATGACGAGGTGGTGGTGGCCGATGCCCTCGCCGGCCGTGCCGGCCGGGGCCACGCCCATGTTCTCCAGCCCGAAGCGCACCGTCACCGGGCCCTTGATGACCTGCCCGTCGCTGGGGCTGATGAAGTACACGCGCGCCTTCTCGGCGGCGGCGCTGCGCGGCAGGCCGGCGGCCTGCACCCAAGCGCCGGCGCACAGGGCGAGCACGGCGGCCAGGCCCATCGTCAGTCGGGTGGTTCGGTTCATGGCGGCTTCCTCGCGATTCGATGCAACTACCTTAACCCGACGCGCGCCCCGCCGTCAGCGCCGGACCGCGGCTGCTAAAATGCCGCACATGGACGCCCCCGCCCCCCGATCCGCGCCCGCGCGCGGCTTCGCACTGTTCGTGCTCGCCGCCGCGGCCCTGTTCGCCTGCCTGTCCACGTTTGCGCTCGCGCAGCAGGCGACCGCGCCGGTCGCGCTGCCGCAACCCGCGGTCGCCTCCGGTCCGCGCGTCGCGCTGGAGACCAGCCAGGGCCGCATCGTGGTCGAACTGTATCCGGACAAGGCACCGCGGACGGTCAACAACTTCCTGTCCTACGTGCGCGACGGCCACTACAACGGCACCATCTTCCACCGCGTGATCGGCGACCTGCTGGTGCAGGGTGGCGGCTACACGCCGGACATGGAGTACAAGCCCGAGCGTGCGCCGGTGCCGAGCGAGGCCAACAACGGCCTGTCGAACCTGCGCGGCACGCTGGCCGCGGCGCGCCGTCCTTCCGACAAGGATTCGGCGCGGGCGCAGTTCTTCATCAACACGGTGGACAACCGCCAGTTCGACTTCCGCAGCGACCAGTCGCCGCAACAGGCCGGCTATTGCGTGTTCGGCCGGGTGGTCGAAGGCCTGGAGGTGGTGGACAAGATCCGCGTGGTCGCCACCACCGCGCGGCCGCCGCTCGGCGGCGACGTGCCGGTCGCACCGATCGTGATCGAGCGCGCGATGGTGCTGCCGGAATGACCGCCAGCCTGTTCATCTCCGACCTGCACCTGGATCCCTCGCGGCCGCGGATCACCGCGCTTTTCCTCGACTTCCTGCGTGGCGAAGCGCGTCGGGCGCAGGCGCTGTACATCCTCGGCGACCTGTTCGAGGCCTGGGTCGGCGACGACGCCGACGACGCCCTGGCCGTCGAGGTTCGCGCGGCCCTGCGCGAGCTCACCGATGCCGGCGTGCCGGTGTGGGTGATGCGCGGCAACCGCGACTTCCTGCTCGGCGCCGGGTTTGCCCGCGACACCGGCGTGCGCCTGCTGGCGGATCCGGCGGTGCTGCTGCTCGACGGCGAACCGACCCTGCTGATGCACGGCGACCAGCTGTGCACCGATGATGAGGCCTACCAGGCCTTCCGCCGGCAGGTGCGCGACCCGGCCTGGATCGAGGCCTTCCTGGCGCAGCCGCTGGCGGCGCGCCGCGCGTTCGCCGACCAGGCGCGCGCCGCCAGCGGCGAGCACCAGTCCGCGCTCAAGGCGCAGGGCGCGCTGGAGGCGATCACCGACGTGAATGCCGATGCGGTGGCGGCGACGATGGCGCGCTACGGCGTGCGTCGCCTCATCCACGGCCACA
The DNA here is from genome assembly GCA_966250755.1 of uncultured Gammaproteobacteria bacterium. GTDB lineage: Bacteria > Pseudomonadota > Gammaproteobacteria > Xanthomonadales > Xanthomonadaceae > Arenimonas. The sequence goes on from CBININ010000232.1 coordinate 1,884, forward strand.
CCCACCGCCCCGCCGTGCACGCGCTCGAGGCCGCGGGGCGGCCGGCGCGCCGCATCGTGCTGGGCGACTGGTACGAGCAGGGGTCGGTGCTGCGGGTGGATGCCGACGGCGTCGAACTGTCAGCCCTTTGAGGCTCAGGGCCTTGCGTAGCGCGCCGGCGCGAAGCCGCCGACCTCGAACACCAGCGACTTGAGGTTGCCGCTGCCCTCGGGCAGCAGGATCTTCACTTCCTTCGCCTTGTCCAGCGCGGCGACGAAGGCCTCGTCGTCCTCGATGAACAAGGCCGGGCCCTGGCCCGAGTCGGCCTGCTTGCCGGCGAAGCGCCGCGCCTCGCCGCCGTCGAAGGCGATCCTCATCGCGCAGGGCGAGCCGCAGTCGAAGTGCTTCTGCGCCAGCAGCAGGTAGGCGCTGCGGCCCCAGGACGGATGGTCGCGCAGCACCAGCCGCGCATCCGGCGGGATCGCGGGGATGTCTTCTTCCACCGGCGGCGTCCGGCTGTAGAGCGTGGCGGTGCGTTGCTGGCCGCCGTCCGCGGGCGTGGCCTGGTAGGTCCACAGGTCGCGAAGTCGCCGGGTCTCGCGCAGGTCTTCCGCCTGCTTGCGCACCTCGCCGAGGGTGGCGGCGATGGCCTGTTCGGCGTCGCTGTCCGGGAAGCGCTGGCGCAGCGTCTCCGCCTGCGCTTCCGCCCCCAGCCAGTCGCCGCTGCCACGTGCCTGCTCATAGGCGGCCTGCAGGCGACGCGCCTCGGCGCGGTCGGCCTCGCTCATCGCGTCGGCCGGGTCGCCGCTGCCGCCGCAGGCGGCCAGCAGCAGGGCCAGTGCGAGCGATCCCGCGCGCAGGTTCATGCCGCCTCTCCCGCCAGCCGGGCGATGTCGGCGAGTTCGTCGTCGTCGAAGCCCGCGGCGCGGCGCGCCTCCAGGTTGAACGGCCCGCGCAGCGATCCGCGCGCGTTGCCACGCAACAGGGACAGGAAGGTCGCGCGCGGTTCGACGCCCTCGCGCGCGCAGCACCAGGCGAACCAGCGGCTGCCGATGGCGACGTGCCGCACTTCCTCGGCCAGGATCACCTCCAGCACCGCCACGGCCTCGGTTTCGCCCAGGCCACGCAGGCGCGCGATCATGCCGGGCGTGACGTCGAGGCCGCGCGCCTCGAGCACGCGCGGCACCAGGGCCATGCGCGCCAGCACCGACTCGTCGGTCTTGACCGCCATCTCCCACAGGCCGTCGTGGGCGGGGAAATCGCCGTAGCCGTGGCCCATCGCCGCGAGCCGTGCCTGCAGCAGGCCGAAGTGCCGCGCCTCGTCGGCGGCGACCGAGATCCAGTCAGTGATGAACTGCGGAGGCAGGTCGCGGAAGCGCCAGGCCGCGTCCAGCGCGAGGTTGATGGCATTGAACTCGATGTGCGCGATCGCATGCAGCAGCGCCGCGCGGCCCTCCGCGCTGCCGAGGCCGCGCTGGGGCACGTCGCGCGGTGCGACCAGCAGCGGGCGCGACGGTCGCCCCGGCGCCGGAAGACGCGACGCGGGTTCGCGGGGCAAGGTCGCATCGAGCGAGGCGTGGTTCGCGCCGAGCCACGCAACCGCCGCCACCTTGTCCGCGGGATCGGCTTCGCGCAGGCAGGCCTCCAACGCGCCGTACAGCCCCGCGCCGGCCAGCGCGTCAGGACGCGCGCTTGAGCTTGGACTCGTCACTGCGGGCCTGCTGCAGCCGCTCGAAGTAGCCGTCCTCGATGCCGGTGACGTACTCGCCGTCGAAGCAGGACGAATCGAAGTCCGACAGCTTGTGCTTGGGCCCCGACACCGCGTCCTCCAGGTCCGCCAGGTCCTGGTAGATCAGCCAGTCGCAACCCAGCACGGCCTGCACCTCGTCCTCGGTGCGGCCGTGGGCGACGAGTTCGTCGGCCGCCGGCATGTCGATGCCGTAGACGTTGGGGTAGCGCACCGGCGGCGCCGCCGAGGCCAGGTAGACCTTGCGGGCGCCGGCGTCGCGGGCCATCTGGATGATCTGCTGCGAGGTGGTGCCGCGCACGAT
>CBININ010000233.1:0-3883 GCA_966250755.1 uncultured Gammaproteobacteria bacterium
CCCCCGACATCCTGCTCCCAAAGCAGGCGCGCTACCAGACTGCGCTATACCCCGGACGGCCGGCATTCTAGCAGCCGGAACAAGGGTTTGCCGAGCCCTGCTACCTGAAGTTTCGGGGCAGGCTGCGGTGGATCGCCGTCGCCGCCACCGCCGCATGGCCCACGCCGACGCTGATCTGGTTGATCGCGCCCACCACGTCGCCGATCGCGTACAGGCCCGGCACGTTGGTGGACTGGTCCGGCCCGACGGTGAGGTCGCCGTCCGCTTCGCGCGCCGCGCCCAGGGACGCCGCCAGTTCCGAGCGCACGCGACAGCCCTGCATCGGGTAGAGCGCATCGAAGCGCCGCTCGCCGCCACCGGCGAGCCTCACGACCACTTCGCTGCCCTCCGGTTCGAAACCGGTGATCGGCGCGGGCAGGAATTCGATGCCGGCTGCTTCGAGCTTGCGCATGCCCTCGGGACCCGGATCCTCGCCGCCAGCCCCGGTCATCAGCGTCAATCGCTCGGTGTAGGTGCGCAGGAACAAGGCATGCGACACCCCCGCCCGGCCTCCCGACAGAAGGCCCACGCGGCGGTCGCGCGCCTCGTAGCCATCGCAGATCGGGCACCAGCGCACCAGGCCCGCGCGGGTGGCCTGGCGCAGGCGATCGAAGTCCGGATGCAGGTCTTCCACGCCGGTGGCGATCACCAGGCGCGGCGCGCGCCATTCGCGGCCGCCGCCCGCCACCCGGAACACCTCGCCCTCGCGCGCTACCGACTCCACCCGCACCGCCTGCGGCACCACGCCGTGCTGGGCGGCGTGCTGCCGCATCCGTCCCAGCAGCGATTCACCCGGGATGCCGTCGGGAAAACCGGGCACGTTGTGGCTCACCGGTATCAGCCGGGCGCGGCTCTCGCCCGCATCGAGCAGCAGCACGTTGCGGCGGTAGCGCGCCAGGTAGATCGCCGCGGTGAGGCCGGCAGGGCCGCCGCCTACCACGATGCAGTCGTGCATGATGAGCTCCGGTGGACCGGAGCACGCTAGCGGCGGCGGGCGGGGGCGTCCGTACGAACCCGCACATTGCGGGAGGCAACGCACTGCCAGCACGGTGGGCGCGCGCCTGGTGATGCAGACCCCGGAAATGCAAAGGCCAGGTGCTTTCGCAACCTGGCCTTTGCAATCGTCAGATGGCGCGCCCGGAGAGATTCGAACTCCCGACCACCAAGTTCGTAGCCTGGTGCTCTATCCAGCTGAGCTACGGGCGCCCAGAACCGAAATTATGACGCAGGGCGGCGGGGCGCGTCAAACCTGCTGTTCGTCGAACCGAGGGACGCCATCCAAGTTCCTCTCTCCGCCAGATACGCAAAACGCCCCTTGCGGGGCGCTTTGCGTATCTGGCGGAGAGAGAGGGATTCGAACCCTCGATAAGGCTTTTGACCCTATACTCCCTTAGCAGGGGAGCCCCTTCGGCCACTCGGGCATCTCTCCGTTTGTTGCCTGGGTGGCGGGCCAGCCAGGCCGCATAGGATAGCCCCAGGGGCGCCGCGCGGACAAGCTCAGCGACTGCCGCCCGGTCCGGGCTCCTCGCCCGCTCCCGATTCCTTGCCGATGCGCTGGAAGATTTCCTCGCGGTGCACCGCGACGTCCTTGGGCGCGGTGATCCCCACCCGCACCTGGTTGCCCTTGACGCCGAGGATGGTCACGGTGACCGAGTCACCGATCATCAGCGTTTCCCCGACGCGTCGCGTCAATATCAGCATTGGTCCTTCCTTCCGGTACTTCCGTGCACCGGCCCGCGGCGTGGCTGCGGTTCCGGGCCGCCATTCAGGCAGCAGTCGCACCGATGGTATTGCGGCGCGCGGGCCGGCGCAATGAAGCGACGGCACCATTCCGGCTTGCCCCGGCGCGCGGGGACCGACGACGTCAGGCCAGCCTGTCGGCCACCCAGGCGCGCACGTCGGCGAGCGCGGCCACCAGCTCGGGCCCGTCGGGACCGCCGCCCTGCGCCATGTCGGGCCGACCGCCGCCCTTGCCGCCGATGCGCGCAGCGACGTGCGAGAGCAACTCGCCCGCCTTGACCTTGCCCAGCGGCGATCCCTTGACGCCCGCGACCAGCGAGGCCTTTCCGCCTTCGGCCGAGGCCAGCACGATCACGGCATCCGGCAGTCGATCCTTGATGCGGTCCATGGCCTCGCGCAGGGCCTTGCCGTCGAGGCCTTCCAGGCGCGCGGCGACGAGCTTCACGCCCGCCACGTCCACTGCCTCGTCCGCCAGGCTGGCGGTGGCGCCCGCGGCGGCCTTGGCCTTGAACGATTCCAACTCGCGCTCGAGCTTTTTCTGCCGGTCGAGCAGGTGGCGCACCTTCTCCACAGCTTCGTCGCCGCGGCCGCCGACCAGGTCGGCCACTTCGTCGAGGCGGCGCTGCTGCTCGGCGAACCAGGCCAGGGCACCCTCGCCCGTCACCGCCTCGATGCGCCGCACGCCGGCGGCCACGCCGGCCTCGGAGACGATCTTGAACACGCCGATGTCGCCGGTGCTGCGAACGTGGGTGCCGCCGCACAGCTCGGTGGAGAAGTCGCCCATGCGCAGCACGCGTACGTGCTCGCCGTACTTCTCGCCAAACAGCGCCATCGCGCCGAACTCCAGCGCCTCGGCCATGCCCATGTGGTGGATCTCGGCCTGCGGGTTGCGACGGATCTGCGCGTTGACGATGGCCTCGACGCGCGCCAGCTGCGCGGGCGTGATCGGCTGGAAGTGCGAGAAATCGAAGCGCAGGCGGTCCGGAGCGACCAGCGAGCCCTTCTGGGTGACGTGCTCGCCCAGGACCTGGCGCAGCGCGGCGTGCAGAAGGTGGGTCGCAGAATGGTTGAGCACGATCGCCTGCCGGCGCTCGCCATCCACCTTGCCGGCCAGCCGGTCGCCGACGCGTAGCGTGCCCTGTTCGAGGCGGCCGACGTGGCCATGGAACTTGCCCGCGAGCTTGAGCGTGTCGCGCACCGGCAGGTGCATGCCCTCGCCCAGCAGCTGCCCGGTGTCGCCGACCTGGCCGCCGGACTCGGCGTAGAAGGGCGTACGGTCCAGCACGACCACCACCTCGTCGCCCGCGCCCGCCTGCGTCACCGGCGCGCCGTCGCGCAGCAGCGCGAGCACTTCCAGGCCCTCGCCTTCCAGTTGGTCGTAACCGATGAAATCGGTGGCCGGCAGGGACGCCACCAGCTCCGCGGGCAGCGCAATGCCGCCGGCGAACTTGCTGGCGCCGCGGGCGCGTTCGCGCTGGCGTTCCATCAGCGCCTCGTACTGCGGCATCGCATCATCGGCGGTGCGCAGGCCGCGCTCGCGCAGGATGTCGAGCACCAGGTCCGGCGGGCAGCCGTAGGTGTCGTGCAGCAGGAACAGTTGTTCGCCGTCGAGCGTGCCGCCGCCCGCCTCGAGCGCCGCGTCGAGCCGCTGCATGCCGGCGTCGAGCGTCTGCGCGAAGGCCGCCTCCTCCGCCCGCAGCGCCTGCTCCACCAGCGCGCGCTTGTTGCGCAGTTCCGGATAGGCATCGCCCATGACTTCGGCCAGGGGCTCGAGCATGCGCCAGAAGGTGCCTTCCGGCGTGAGCGTACCCAGCTTCCACTGGTAGCGGATGGCGCGGCGGATGATCCGGCGTAGCACGTAGCCGCGGCCCTCGTTCGAGGGCAGCACGCCGTCGGTGATCAGGAAGGAACAGGCGCGGATGTGGTCGGCGATGACCCGCAGCGCCTTCTCGTCCAGGTCGGTGGTGCCGGTGAGGCGCGCGGCCGCCTTGATCAGGTGCTGGAACAGGTCGATCTCGTAGTTGCTGTGCACGTGCTGCAGCACGGCGGCGATGCGCTCCAGGCCCATGCCGGTGTCCACGCAGGGCGCCGGCAGCGGCAGCAG
>CBININ010000234.1:0-3875 GCA_966250755.1 uncultured Gammaproteobacteria bacterium
ACTGCCGCACCAGGAAGATGCCGAAGATGCCGGCCATGCCGGGGATCACCGCGCCCGCGTAGGTGTTCACCAGCCCCATGGACTTGAGCATCAGGAACAGCGGCATCATCGCCACCTGGCCCGGGATCACCAGCGCACCCAGCAGCGCGGCGAACATCTTCTCCCGACCGGCGAAGCGCAGCTTGGCGAAGGCGTAGCCGGCGGCGACATTGAAGGCCAGGGAGAGCAACGTCGTGGCGGTGGCGACGACGAAGCTGTTGAACAGGTAGCGACCCATGCCGGCGCGGGCGAAGAGCTCGCGGTAGTTGTGCAGCGAGGGAGCATCCGGCAGCAGCGGCGGCGGGAAATGGCTGGCCTCGCCCGGCTGCATCAGCGACACCGCCAGCATCCACAGCAGCGGCATCAGGCTGAGCACGGCCAGCGCGATGAGCGCGCCATTCACCAGCGCCTTCGCGAGCCGCGGGTTCACTCGGCCCCCTTGCGCCGTGCCAGCCACAGCAGGCCGCTGGTGATCGAGGCCATCAGGACGAACAGGATGAACGCGACGGCCGAGGCGTTGCCCAGGTTCCACCACTTGAAGCCCTGCTCGTACATCAGGTACAGCACGCTCACCGTGGACTCGAGCGGCCCGCCCTGGGTCATCACGTAGGGCTCGGCGAACAACTGGAAATAGCCGGCCATGGTCAGGATGCCGACCAGCAGGAGCACGGGCCCCAGCAGCGGCAGCGTGACGTGCCGCAACTGCGCCCAGGGCCCCGCGCCGTCGATGCGCGCCGCCTCGTAGAGGTCGTCGGGGATCGCCTGCAGGCCGGCAATGAAGATGATCATGTTGTAGCCGAAGTTCTTCCACACCGCGAACAGGATGATGGTCGGCATGGCCCAGTGCGGGTCGCCCAGCCAGTCCACCGGGTCGACGCCGATGCTGCCGAGCCCCCAGTTCACCAGCCCATAGCGGGTGTGGAAGAGGTAGCGCCAGATCACCGCCACCGCCACCACCGTGGTGACCACCGGCGCGAAGAAGGCGGTGCGGAAGAAGGGCTTGAAGCGCGCCAGCCGCGACTGCAGCAGCAGCGCCGCCGTCAGCGAGGCGAGGATGGACAGCGGCACGCCGACCAGCACGAAGTAGAAGGTGTTGCCCAGCGCCTTCCAGAACAGCGGGTTCGTCAGCAGCTCGGCATAGTTGCCCAGCCCGACGAAGCGCAGGTTGCCGCGGTTGGCCAGCGCGTAGATGTCGAAGTCGGTCAGGCTCAGGCCCAGCGCCGCCAACACCGGCAGCACGAAGAACAGCGCGATCACCGCCAGCGCGGGACCGGCGAAGGCCCAACCCGCGAGCCGCGCGGCGCCGATCACCGTGCGCCCTCGCGATCAAGCAGCCAGCGGCGCTTGGCGAGGATGGCGTCGGCGCGGCGGTCGAGTTCGGCGGCGGCATCGTCCACGCTCAAGCCGCCATTGACCATCTGTTCGGCCACCAGCCGCATGTCGGTGGCGATGCGCTCCCATTCCGGCACCTTGGGCGTGGATCTGGCGCGCTCGAGCTGGTCACGATAGGCGCGCGCGTACGGGTCCGACTGCAGGGCCGGCTGCGCCCATACCGCGCGCCGCGGCGGCAGGTCGCCGGTCAGTCGCTGGAACCTCGCCTGCGTTTCCGCCGAGGACAGGTACTCGAGCAAGACCCACGCCGCTTGCTTGTGCCGGGACTGCCGGAAGACCACCAGGCTCGAGCCGCCGGCGATCGAGGCGCCCGGCCCGTTCGGCCCCGGCAGCGGCATCGTCATCCAGTCGTCCGCATGCTCGGGCGACATGCGCTTCTTGAATTCCGCGATGTTCCAGGGCCCGGAGATGTAGAAGCTGTAGAAGCCCTTGTCGAACTCGTCCCAGACGTTGGAGATGGCGGTGTTCTGCACCGCCGGCGCCCAACCGCGCTCGAACATCTCCTTGTAGAAGGCGAGCGTGCGCCTGAAGCCGGCGCTGCGGAAGTTGCCGTAGCGCCCGTCCTCGCGCAGCAGCGGCTCGTCCTGCTGCAGGGCCAGCGCCAGCAGCGGCTCGAACTCGTTGAGTGGCAGCAGGATCGCATAGCGCCGGGGGCCCACCTGCGCCTTGATCGCCGCCATGGCCCGGCGCCACTCGTCCCAGTCCCGCGGAGGCTGCGCGATGCCCGCCGCGCGCAACAGGTCGCGCCGGTAGTACGGCAGCCGCGTGTCGACGTACCAGGGCACGCCATAGGTGACGCCGGCGATGACGTTGGTGTCCCAGATGCCGGGGAAGTAATCGGCGGCGACGATGTCGCGCGAGCTCGCCAGCCGTGCATCGAGCGGCTCGAGCGCCTCGAGCGCCGCGAACTCGGGAATCCAGGTGTTGCCGAGCTGGCACAGGTCCGGCGTGGCGTCGCCGGCGAAGGCGGTGAGCAGCTTTTCGTGCGCCGCCGTCCACGGCAGCTGCTGCAGTTCGACCTTGATGCCGGGATGGCGGCGCTCGAACTCCGGGATCAGCTGGGCGACCACCTCGCCCTCGTAGCCCATCGCCCAGAAGCGCAGCACCTCGCGCTCGTCGGCGTGGCGCGCGCAGCCGCCCAGCAGCAGCACGGCAAGCAGGGCCAGGGCGCGGATCATCGCGCCCGCCTCAATCCTTCCCGGCCGCGTCCAGCCAGCCGCCGGCGAAGCCGGCGCGCTGCAGCCCGCGGCGGATGTGCGGGTTGCGCCGCATCACCTGCCAGACCAGCTCGCTGCGATGGTTCTCGATCATCAGCACGATCGGTCCCTGGTCGATGCCGATGTAGTCCTCGTCCGCCCAGCCCATGCCCGGGTGCACCTTGCCGTGATGCAAGGGCACATCGTACTGGAAGCTCGGGTTGAAGGCGTCGATGAAGCCGTACTGGCGGTAGATCCACTTCCCGTAGCGGTCGTGCATGGCCTCGATGGCGGGCACCACCACCTCCGGCGCGAAGGGCAGGGAGGCTGCCGCGGCGGTCGGAACGATGGTGCCGTCGTCGAAGGAGTGGCGAATGCCGGCGCCACGCGCGGTGTAGGTCTTGAACAGGCGCTTCTCGCCCTGGTACTCGAGCGTGGCGTCGATCGGCCCGTCGCTGGCGGTCAGGCCCCAGACGTTGGCGTCGTAGCCCTTCCAGCCCATCGGGTTGGCGATGGCGTAGGCGCGCTGGGCGAGCACGGCACGCCGGCTGTTCTCGAAGTAGTCGAGTCCCTTGCCGCGCATGTACTCGTCCTGGATGCCACGCAGGTCCAGCCACGCGTGCGAGTACTGGTGGCCGAACAGCGGCGCGAAGCCCAGGTGTTCCTGGCCCTGGTAGCTGCCCCAGCTCTCGTCGTAGGTGGCGGTCCACGCCTTGTAGGCCTCCTCGCCGACCGGATGCGTCGGCGAGGCCAGCGCCAGGATGTAGACCAGCAGCGCTTCGTTGTAGCCGCGCCAGTCGTGCTCGATCATGCCGGTCTCCGGGCGCCAGCCCATGGAGATCAGCGGTGCGCGCTCCTGCGCCCAGGTCCAGTCCACCGCGCGGTAGAGCTTCTCGGCGAGCGCGCGGATCTGCGCCTCGCGCGGATCGTCGCGATCGTAGTAACTTTGCGCGAACAGCACGCCGCCCAGCAGCAGCGTGGTGTCCACCGTGGACAGCTCGCAGTTGGCGTCGCGCGCGCCCGAGTCCATCTTCAGGAAGTGGTAGAAGAACCCCTTGTGGCCGCTCATGCCCTGCGCGGCCTCGCCCTGGGGCGCGCGGTCGAAGAAGCGCAGCGTCGCCAGCGTGCGCTCGATGGCCTGGTCGCGGCTGATCCAGCCGCGCTCGGCACCGATGCCGTAGCTGGTCAGGCCGAAGCCGACGGCGGCGATCGATGCGAACGAGGGGCTGGGCCAGCGATCCGGGACCA
>CBININ010000235.1:0-3853 GCA_966250755.1 uncultured Gammaproteobacteria bacterium
TGAGCGGGTAATAGACCATCGGCTTGTCGTAGACCGGCAGCAGCTGCTTGCTGATGGCCAGCGTCGCCGGGTGCAGCCGGGTGCCGGAGCCGCCGGCCAGGATGATGCCCTTGCGGGGGGTGTTGCTCATCGCGGTCTCTCCAATCACAGGATTTCTTCGAGCAGGCGGTCGACGCCGACCTGCCAGTGCGGCAGCACCAGCCCGAAGCGGTCCTGCAGCTTGTGGTTGTCCAGGCGCGAGTTCAGCGGGCGCGGCGCCGGCGTCGGATAGGCGCTGCTGGGCAGCGCCTCGACCTGCTCGGGCTGCACCTTCAGCGCCAGTCCCTTGTCGCGGGCGCGGCCGAGCACATGTCGGGCGTAGGCGTGCCAGCTGGTCTCGCCGCTCGCCACGGCGTGGTAGACGCCGCACAGCGCGCGGTCCCGCAGCGTGGTGCGGACCAGGTGGGCGGTGACGTCGGCCAGCAGGTCCGCGCCGGTGGGCGCGCCGATCTGGTCGGCGACGACCTTGAGCTGCTCGCGCTCGGCCGCCAGCCGCAGCATGGTCTTGGCGAAGTTGCCGCCGCGCGCCGCGTAGACCCAGCTGGTGCGCAGCACCAGCGCATCCGCGCCGCTCGCGGCGATGCGCTGCTCGCCTTCGAGCTTGGTCTTGCCGTAGACGCTCAGCGGGCCGGTGGGCGCGTCCTCGAAGCGCCAGTCCGAGCCGGCGCCATCGAAGACGTAGTCCGTCGAGTAATGCACCAGCAGCGCGCCCCGGGCCTTGGCCTCCTCGGCCAGCACGCCGGGGGCCAGCGCGTTGATCTGGCGCGCGGCCTCGGGCTCGCTCTCGGCCTTGTCGACGGCGGTGTAGGCCGCGGCATTGACGATCACGTCGGGCGCCACGCGGCGCACCGTGGCGCGCAGCGCTTCGCTGTCGCCGAGGTCGCCGCCCTCATGGCGGTCCAGCGCGATCAACTCGCCCAGCGGGGCGAGCGCGCGTTGCAGTTCCCAGCCGAGCTGGCCGTTCTTTCCGAGCAGCAGAATCTTCATGCCGATGTCCTGCCCGGGCGCTCAGGCGCCGTATTGCTTCGAGACCCACTCGCGGTACGCGCCCGAGAGCACGCGCGAGGCCCAGTCCTCGTTGGCCAGGTACCACTGCACCGTCTTGCGGATGCCGGTCTCGAAGGTCTCGGCGGGACGCCAGCCCAGGTCGCGCTCGATCTTGCGGGCGTCGATCGCGTAGCGGCGGTCGTGGCCGGGGCGGTCCTTCACGTAGGTGATCAGCCGCGCGTAAGGGCCGGCGGGATCGGGGCGCAGTTCGTCGAGCAGCGCGCACACCGTCTTCACGATGTCGATGTTGGCCTTCTCGTTCCAGCCGCCGATGTTGTAGGTCTCGCCCAGCGTGCCGCCGGCCAGCACCGCGCGGATGCCCGAGCAGTGGTCGGTGACGTAGAGCCAGTCGCGGATCTGCTGGCCGTCGCCGTACACCGGCAGCGGCTTGCCGGCCAGCGCGTTGACGATCATCAGCGGGATCAGCTTCTCGGGGAAGTGATACGGGCCGTAGTTGTTGGAGCAGTTGGTCGTCACCACCGGCAGGCCGTAGGTGTGGTGCCAGGCGCGGACCAGGTGGTCGCTGGCCGCCTTGGAGGCCGAGTACGGGCTGTTGGGCTCGTAGGGATTCGTTTCGGCGAAGGGCGGGTCCTCGGCCTTCAGCGAGCCGTAGACCTCGTCGGTGGAGACGTGATGGAAGCGGAAGGCCGCCTTGGCTTCGCCCGCCAGCGCGCTCCAGTAGCCGCGCGCGGCCTCCAGCAGCGTGAAGGTGCCCTCGACATTGGTGCGCATGAAGGCGCCGGGGCCGTGGATGGAGCGGTCGACGTGGGACTCGGCCGCGAAGTGCACGATCGCGCGCGGGCGGTGCGTGGCCAGCAGCTGGTCGACGAGCGCGCGGTCGCAGATGTCGCCCTTGACGAAGACGTGGCGCGCGTCGTCCTTGAGCGAGGCCAGGTTCTCGAGGTTGCCCGCGTAGGTGAGGGCGTCCAGGTTCACGACCGGCTCGTCCGAGGTCTTGAACCAGTCGAGCACGAAATTGCTGCCGATGAATCCGGCACCGCCGGTGACGAGGATCGTCATGAAACTTCCCTGAAATGTGTGGCGTCGCGACCCGGGCGGGCGGTGACGCCGGTCGGATTACAGCCGCCAGACCCTGAGGCCGGCGGCACGGAGATCGTCGGCCCGGAAGGCCGCCTTGACGTCGATGAAGGCGCCGCCTTCCACCAGCTTGGCGGCGAGCGCGCCGGCCGCCAGTGCCTTGTACTCGCGGTGCGCGACCGCCGCCACGATGGCGTCGGCGCGGGGCAGGTCCTCGAAGGCCTGCAGCCGCACGCCGTATTCGTGCATCGCTTCGTCGGCCTCGGCCGCCGGGTCGGTGACGAAGACCTCGACGCCGTAGGTCCTGAGCTCGCGGATGATGTCGATCACCTTGGAGTTGCGCAGGTCGCCGCAGTCCTCCTTGAAGGTCAGGCCCAGCACGTTGACCTTGGCCCCCTTGATCGGCGAGCCCGCGGCGATCATCTGTTTGATGGTCTGCTCGGCGATGAACTTGCCCATGCCGTCGTTGATGCGCCGGCCCGCCAGGATGACCTGCGGGTGGTAGCCGAGCATGTCGGCCTTGTGCGTCAGGTAGTAGGGGTCCACGCCGATGCAGTGGCCGCCGACCAGGCCGGGCTTGAACTTCAGGAAGTTCCACTTCGTGCCGGCGGCCTCCAGCACCTCGGAGGTGTCCAGGCCCAGACGCTCGAAGATGATCGCCAGCTCGTTCATCAGCGCGATGTTCAGGTCGCGCTGGGTGTTCTCGATGACCTTGGCCGCCTCGGCCGTCTTGATGCTGGAGGCGCGGTGCACGCCCGGCACGATGATGCGCTCGTAGGTCCTGGCGACGATCTCCAGCGTCTCGGGCGTGTCGCCGGAGACGATCTTGAGGATCTTCGTCAGCGTGTGGTCCTTGTCGCCGGGATTGATCCGCTCGGGGCTGTAGCCGACGAAGAAGTCCTGCTTCCACTTGAAGCCGGATTCGCGCTCCAGCACCGGGATGCAGACCTCCTCGGTCGCGCCGGGATAGACGGTCGATTCGTACACGACGACCGCGCCGCGCTTCATGTGCCGGCCCACGCTGGTGGACGAGCCGATCAGCGGGCGGAAGTCGGGGATCTTGGCCTCGTCCACCGGCGTGGGCACGGCCACGATGATGACGTCGGCCTCGGCCAGGCAGGCCGGGTCGCTGTGGTATTCGGCGTGGACGGCGGCGCGGACTTCCTCGTCGCTCAGTTCGCGCGAGGGGTCGGTGCCGGCGCGGCATTTCTCGACCTTGTCCACCGCGATGTCGAAGCCGATCGTGCGGCCGTGCTTGCCGAACTCGACCACCAGCGGCAGTCCCACATATCCCAATCCGACGACGGCAATCACGGACACGATCTTCTCCTGTCGACGGCCGACGTCGCTGCGACGCCGGCGTCCTGTTGTGGTGGGCCCGGAGCGTCCCCACCGGACCGGAAGGTCCGGGCGCCCCGCGCGATGGTCGGCTTTGTATCCGGTTTTCAGGTCGGCGCCGACCCCTCAAGCGGGGCCCGGGCCTCAGTTCCGGCCGTAGGTGTCCTGGTAGCGCACGATGTCGTCCTCGCCCAGGTAGGAGCCGGACTGGACCTCGATGATCTCCAGCGGCACCTTGCCCGGGTTGGAGAGGCGATGGACCTGGCCCAGCGGGATGTAGGTCGACTGGTTCTCGGTCAGCAGCAGGGTCTTGTCGCCGTTGACGATCTCGGCGGTGCCCTGCACCACGATCCAGTGTTCGGCGCGGTGGTGGTGCTTCTGCAGGCTGAGC
>CBININ010000236.1:0-3837 GCA_966250755.1 uncultured Gammaproteobacteria bacterium
CCGGCGCCTACGAGCTGCGGCTGGCGATCAACGGCCACCCGATCCAGGGCCGCAAATTCGAAGTGAAGTGAGGACCGCATGACCGTCGTCGTCCGCTACGCCCCCGTGCTGCGCCGCCTGCATTGGCTGATGGCGGTGCTGGTGGCGCTGGGCTACCTGCTGATCGAGCAGCGCGGCATCTTCCCGCGCGGCAGCACTGGCCGCTTCGCCATGTTCCAGGGCCATTACTGGGTCGGCATCAGCATCTTCCTGCTCGCCCTGTGGCGGCTGCTGGCGCGGCGCAAGCACGGCGCCCCGGCGATCACGCCGGTGCTGCCGGCTTGGCAGGGCTGGCTGTCGACGCTGCTGCACGTCGCGCTGTACGCCTTCTTCATCGTGATGCCGCTGCTCGGGCTGGCGACGGCGTGGACCGACGGCAAGGCGATCTTCGTCCCCTTCACCCAAGTCGCGATCCCGCCGCTGCTGGCGGAAAACGAGGCGCTCGCGCACCAGCTCGAGGACCTGCACGGGGAAATCGGCGAGATCTTCTACTGGGTGATCGGCCTGCACATCGTGGCGGCGCTGTACCACCACTTCGTGCGCAAGGACGACACGCTCACGCGGATGCGCTGAGCGCGCTCACTTCGCCGCGGCGCGCCGGTACCAGCCGTCGAAGGCGGTGGTCCAGGTCGTGCCGCCATCGCTGGACGATTCCCAGATCTGCCGGACGCTGCCGTCGGGATACGGGGTCCAGCTGATGCGCTGGCGGTTCGCGCCTTCCTCGCTGGACATCACCATCGCGCCCTCGTGCAGGCCGCCGCGCAGCAGCAGCCGGCCGCCCTGCGCGTCCACCCAGTACTGCTCCCACTGCTTCAATGCGGGGTCGTAGCGATTCAGGCTGGTGCCGTCGTTGGCCGGGCCGGAACCGCTGGTCCAGTGTTCGGCGATCGCGCAGCCGCCCAGCACCGCTTCGATCCGGCTGCGCCCGACCGGCTTGCCGGCCGGGCCGAACACCTCCCACTCGCCCAGCCAGAAGTCGAACTGACGATGTTCGGCGGCGGTGCAGGCGACGGCCGCCGGAGGCGGCGTGGGCGGGGTGGCGGCGGTGTCGTCGGCGGCGCTCATCAGCAGCAGCATCCAGGGCAGGAACAGGGACATGGCGTGCTCCTCGGGTCGGCCGGCCGAGCATAGCGCCGCGCGCGGCTTTCCGCGGCGCGCCGGAACCGCGACAATGGCGGTTCGCTCACCGGAGTCCCCCATGGCCGACCAGACCCTGACCCCGCCGCCCGGCGGCGCGCCCATCACCATCGCCGGCGGCAAGCTGGCGGTGCCGAACAACCCGATCATCCCCTTCATCGAGGGCGACGGCACCGGGCCGGACATCTGGGCCGCCAGCGTGCGCGTGCTCGACGCGGCCGTGGCCAAGGCCTATGGCGGCGCCCGCAGGATCCACTGGCTGGAAGTGCTGGCCGGCGAGAAGGCCAACAACCAGCTCGGCACCTGGCTGCCGGATTCGACCGTGCAGGCCTGCCGCGATTACCTGGTCTCGATCAAGGGTCCGCTGACCACGCCGGTGGGCGGCGGCATCCGCTCGCTCAACGTCGCGCTGCGGCAGATGCTCGACCTCTACGTGTGCCTGCGCCCGGTGCGCTGGTTCAAGGGCGTGCCCTCGCCGGTCAAGCGCCCCGACCAGGTCAACATGACCATCTTCCGCGAGAACACCGAGGACATCTACGCCGGCATCGAGTGGGCCGGCGGCAGCGCCGAGGCGCAGAAGGTGCTGGACTTCATCCAGAAGGAATTCCCGCAGGCCTTCGGCAAGATCCGGTTTGGCACGGCGCAGAAGAATGCCGAATGGAACGACGCGCTGGTCGGCGTTGGCCAGCCTTCGCGCGAGCTGCCGGTACAGGTCGGCATCGGCATCAAGCCGGTCTCGTATCTGGGCACCGAGCGCCTCGTGCGCAGCGCGATCGATTACGCCATCGCGCAGAAGTCCAAGTCGGTGACCCTGGTGCACAAGGGCAACATCATGAAGTTCAGCGAGGGTGGCTTCCGTGACTGGGGCTACCAGGTCGCCGCCGAGCAGTACGGCGCGGTCGAGCTGGACGGCGGTCCCTGGCACGTGATCCCGGAAGGCAAGCCGGGCGCGGGCCTGGTGATCAAGGACGCGATCGCCGACGCCTTCCTGCAGCAGATCCTGCTGCGGCCGGCCGAGTACGACGTGGTCGCCACGCTCAACCTCAACGGCGATTACCTCAGCGACGCGCTGGCGGCACAGGTCGGCGGCATCGGCATCGCGCCGGGCGCCAACATCAATTACGTCACCGGCCACGCGGTGTTCGAGGCCACGCATGGCACGGCGCCGAAGTACGCCGGCCTGGACAAGGTCAACCCCGGCTCGGTGATCCTGTCGGGCGAGATGATGCTGCGCTACATGGGCTGGCACGAGGCGGCCGACGCGATCATCAAGGCGATGGATGCGGCGATTGCGTCCAAGCGGGTCACGTACGACTTCGCGCGCCTGATGGAGGGTGCGACCGAAGTGAAGTGCAGCGAGTTCGGCGACGAGCTGATCAAGCACCTGTAAGGCAACACGGACGGGGCGCTCAGGCGCCCCGTTCGCATTCTGGAGTTCGCCGATGACGCGCGCCGCATGGCTGTCCTGCCTGCTCCTGCTCTCGTCGCCGGCCTTGGCCGCCGGCTGGCTGTCGCCGCGATTCCAGGACCATCCGCTCGCCGGTGTGATCGTGGACGCGCAGGGCCAACCGGTGGACGAAGCAAAGGTGCTGGCCGCGTTTGGCGAGGCACGCATCGCCTACGTCGGCGAGAAGCACGACAACCCCGACCATCACCGGCTCGAGGCCGAGCTGATTGCTGCACGGCTGAAAGCGAAGCCGGGCAGCGCGGTGGTGTTCGAGATGCTCGACGAGGCGCAGGCGCCGAAGCTCGCGTCGCTCGCGCCCGACGACGACCTCCACGCGATCCGCGCCAGGCTCGAGTGGCCGGCCAAGGGCTGGGACCTGGCGGTGTACGGCCCGCTGTTCCAGCAGGCGCTGCGCGAGGGCCGGCTGGTCGCCGGCAACATCGGCAAGGCGCGCATCGGCCAGCTCTACGGCGGCGGCGAGGAGCTGCTGAAAGACGATCCGCGCTTCGCCACCGTGGCGAAGGCCGCGCCCGCGGTGCGCGCCCACCTGCTCGACAGCATCTTCGAGGCGCATTGCCGGATGCAGGCGCGCGAGTCGCTGCAACCGATGCTGGCGATCCAGCTGGCCAAGGATGCGAGCATGGCGGACGCCTTGCGACGCGAAGCGCCGGCGATGCTGGTGGCCGGCGGCGAGCACGTGCGCGGCGACAGCGGCGTGCCGACGCATGCGGGCGACGCGAAAAACCGCGTGATCGTGCAGTTGCTCGAGGTGCGCGAGGGCGCCGACGACGCCAGGGCCTACCTCGACGAGGCCGGCACCGCGGATTACTACTGGTTCACGCCGGCGACCGAGGCGCGCGACCACTGCGCCGACGTGAAGGGGCGCGCCGCGAACTGACCGCGCGTGGCTCGCCTCAGTGCGAGCCCTGCTGCACGTGCAGCTTGGTGTCGGCCGGATCCGGATCCTTGATCGGCTCGCGCTTGTTCTCGCCCGGCGGCGAATCCTCGGTCGGGTCCTGCTCCTCGTCTTCCTCGCCGGGCAACTGCGAGGCCACCTGCGCGGCTTCGCGGCCGGCGGCGTCCGGGTTCGGCGCGTCGGGCGGACCCATGCGCAGCTGGTCGGGCTCGTTGTAGCCCGACGTCTTCGGGTGCTCGGGCTTGGGCACCATCCGTGCGTGCGCGGGATCGCCGGCGCGTTGCGGCGGGACGCGTTG
>CBININ010000237.1:0-3836 GCA_966250755.1 uncultured Gammaproteobacteria bacterium
CGGCGGCATGGATGCCGCCGATAAGCCTACATGGACGTACTTGCGGCGTCCCCCGCGAAGGGATACCGCCCGCCGGTCAGCCCGGTGCAAAGCACCAGGATCAGCGCGTGATGCCGTGCTTGCCCGCGTACGCGAACAGCTCGAGGCGCGACGACACCTCGAGCTTTTCGTAGATGGACGCGATGTGGTTGCGCAGCGTGTGCTCGCTGATGTGCAGCCGCTCCGCGATCACCTTGCTGCCCGCGGCCGCGTCGCTGCCGATCTCCGCCACGATCTGCCGCTCGCGCGGCGTCAGGCTGGCGATCTTGCGCTGCTCCGGGTTCTGCGCCTCGGCCGCCTTGCTGCGCGAGAGCTCCAGGAAGATGCGCCCGGTGGCGCTGCGGTCGAGCCAGATCTCGCCCTCGTGCACCTTGCGCACGGCCTTGAGGATGGTCTCGGCCGGTTCGCCCTTCTCCACCACGCCCATCGCGCCGGCCAGCACCGCGGCGTCGTGCACGGCGATGTCGCGCGAGCCTGTCAGCACCAGCACCTTGGCCTTGGATTTGGCCATCAGCGCCTGGATGGCGTTGCTGCCGTTCTCCCCACCCAGGTCGAGGTCGAGCAGGATGATGTCCGGCTGCACCTCGTCGAGCAGCTTGAGCGCCTCGGCCGAGGTCGTCGCCTTGCCGACCACCTGCATGCGCGGGTGCTCGCCCTCGATGAGTTTCTCCAGGCCCCACAGCACGCTGCGGTGGTCGTCCAGCAACAGGATGCGGATGGTGGGGCTGTCGTCGCCTGGGGCCATGGTCCTACCGGTTCAGCTAGAGGGGGATGATCACTCGGACTATGGTATACCCCAGCGCATCCCTTTCGACCACGCAGGTGCCGCCCAGGGAACGGGTGCGGGCCGCGATCGAGCGCGGGGTGAACTCGGGCTCCGCCGCGCCGGCGGCGGCCTCGTTGCCGATCTCGATCAGCAGGCGGTGCCCTTCGTTGCGCAGCGCCACATAGGCCTGCTTGGCCTGGCTGTGGCGCAGGATGTTGCTCAGGCCCTCGGATACGATCTGCAGCGCCGCGCCGGCCAGCTGCGAGCTCACCGCCAGGTCGGCCTCGCATCGCACCTCCACTTCGATGCCGTAGAAGCGGTGGTAATGGCTGGCCTGGTCGCGCACCGCCGACACCAGCGAGTCGCCCGCCAGCGTGCTGTCGTCCTGAAGCCGGGTCATGTAGCGGCGCAGGTCGCGCACGGTCGCCTCGGTCATGCCGACCAGCTCCGCCAGCCGCGGCGCGATCGGGTTGTCGGCGCCGGCCTCGCGCGCCACCGCGTCCAGGCCGAGCTTGAGGCCGATGTAGGGCTGGATGGTGGTGTCGTGGATGTCGAGCGAAATGCGGTAGCGCTCGTGCTCGGCCGCCCGCGACACCAGTTCGTCCATCAGCTGCATGCCCTCGACCACGTTCGACACCGTGGTCATCAGCTGGGCGAGGAAGTCCAGGTCGGCCTGCCCGAAATGCCGGCGCCCTTGCGTCAGGTAGACGCGGCCTTCGGTGCCGTCGCGCTGTTCGTAGGGCACGGTCATGAAGCTGGTGGTGTCGAGCAGGTTGGCCAGCACTCGGCAACGCTCGGTCAGGACCGCGTCGGTCGAGCGACCGCCCGAGAACCAGCGCCGCCAGGCCGGCATGTCCTCCTCATACCGCAGGGCGGTGCCGGGCGGGAAGCTCAGCAGCAAGGTGGCCGTCTCCGGCGTGATCGCGCTCGGGGCCATGGCCTGGCCCGGCTTGCGGCCGGCGGTGTGGTAGGTCAGGTAGATCGGCGGCACGGTGGGGCGCTTGAGTACCAGCACGCAGGCGCCGGCATTGAAGAATTCGAGGGTGCGTTCAAGGTTCGTGCCGACCGCGTGGTCGTGGCCGAAGCGCGGGTTCCACTGGTTGTTGATCTCCTGCAGCAGGCGCAGGCGCCGGCGGTGCAGGACCTCGTTGCCACCCCAGTAGGCGATCATGAAGCCCAGCGCCAGCAGGTAGAACGGCCGCACCAGGATCCGGTCCATGTCGTGCTGCACCGCCGACGCCGGGAAGGCGTACACGGCCACCTGGAACAGCAGGGTCGAGGCCACGGTGACCCGCAATCCCTCGCGAAAGCCGCGGGTGAAGGACGCCACCAGGATCGCGAACAGGAAGACGAAGAAGTAGACGCTGCCCGCCCCCAAGGTCAGGCCCGCGAGGAAGGCCGAAAAGCCCACGTCCACCCAGTGCTCGTGCCGCGGCGGCAGCGGCTGCGGTGGCCGCCGCCAGGCCAGCCCGGCGGCGGCCAGGCTCCAGAGGAAGTAGACCAGCACCGAGGCGTAGGTCAGCAGCACGAAGCGGCCCGGCTCGGCCGGGTCCAGCCCGATGATCACCAGCGCCGACACCGCCAGCGCGCAGCGCATGACCGCGATCATCCGGGCGTCCACCGATCCGATCGGGAACGACTGCGCCGACACTCCCAGGGACAGCGCGGGCTTGGCGGTGGCGGTCATGGGTCGGTCTGGGCTCGTCTTGGGGTGCGCGGGTGCGGTGGCGCGGTCCAGTCTAGACGGCGACCGGGACGACTGCACTAGTTGTCATGGCCGCTCCCCGGGCGGGCGTACTAGAAGAAAAGTCCAAGCGGCTCATGGGCCGGGGCCCGCTCCGGATTAGATTCAGCGGCATCCAGGGGGGCGCGAGCCATGGGACTGTCCAACCGAACCGAAGAACGCGTGGCCATGGCCGTGCCGGTCGTGTTGCCGGACGGCACCCAGGGCACCACCCGCGACATCAGCGCCTCGGGCATCTATTTCGAAACCGACTCGCTGCCCCTGGTCAGCCCGCTGGCCTTCACCGTGGAGTTTCGCAATGACGCCGGCGCCGGCATGGCGCTGCGCTGCCGCGGGCAGGTGCTGCGGGTCGAACGCAACAACGGGCGCGTCGGCATCGCCGCGCGCATCCTGGAGTCGAAGCTGGAGCCGCGGCGGCCGCCGGTCGAGATCACCCGCCTGGTGATCACCGACGGTTTCGCCGACAGCTTCTGAGGCTTGGGGAGGGAGCGGACACTGCCAGCCTGTGGGCAAGTCGCTGGGGAGCGAAGGCAGGCTGGCAGTGTCCGTGTTTTAGCCCCGTGAATGAACGGAAAAGGCCGCGCGATGCGCGGCCTTTTCGTTGGGCTCCAGGGGCTGGGGCCGCTTATTTCGCGGTCCAGCGCTTGAGCCAGTCGTTGACCGTGTCGTGCCACAGCACGCTGTTCTGCGGCTTGAGCACCCAGTGGTTCTCGTCCGGGAAGTGCAGCAGGCGGCTCTCGACGCCACGCCGCTGCGCCGCGGTGAACACCGCGATGCCCTGCGAGTCCGGGATGCGGTAGTCGAGCGCGCCATGCACCACCAGCACCGGCACCTGCCACTTGTCGACGAAGTTGACCGGGTTGAACTTCTCGATCTCCGCGCGCCGCTCCCAGGCCATGCCGCCGTTCTCCCACTCGGAGAACCAGAGTTCTTCGGTGGCATAGGCCATCATGCGGGTGTCGAAGATGCCGTCGTGGGTGACCAGGCACTTCCAGGGCTCGGGCCAGTTGCCGGCGATCCAGTTGACCATGTAGCCGCCGTAGCTGGCGCCGAGCGCGCAGGCGCGGTCGCCGTCGAGGAAGTCGTACTTCGCCAGCGCCGCGGCCCAGCCCTTCTGCAGGTCCTCGAGCGGGCGATCGCCCCAGTGGCCGGAGATCGCGTCGGTGAACTTCTGGCCGTAGCCGACCGAGCCGTGGAAATCCACCATCACTACCGCGAAGCCCTGGCCGGCATAGGTCTGCGGGTTCCAGCGGTAGCTCCAGCCGTTGCCGAAGCTGCCCTGCGGGC
>CBININ010000238.1:0-3774 GCA_966250755.1 uncultured Gammaproteobacteria bacterium
GAGGTGGACGGTAGCCGCAAGCTGACCTTCCGGCTGCCCGACCACTTCAACGGTCGGGTGCGCCTGACCGCGGTCGCGGTGTCGCCGCAGAGGCTCGGCCTCGCCGAGGCCGGCATGACGGTGCGCGGCGACTTCGTGCTGACCCCGACGGTGCCCACGCACGTCGCGCCGGGCGACGAGTTCGAGTTGCCGGTCGGCATCGCCAATACGATCGAGGGGGCGACCGCGCCGAGCCGGGTGACGGTGTCGCTGCAGCTGCCGCCTTCGCTCACGCGGGTCGGCGCAGCCCCGGGCCCGGTGCTGGTGAAGCCGGGTGACGAGGCGACGGTGCGCTTCCGCCTGCGCGCCGGGAATGCGCTGGGCGCGGCGGCGATCGGCATCGGCGCCGGCGACGGCACGCACAGTGCGCAGCGGCGCATCGAACTCAGCCTGCGGCCGGCGATCGTCGCGCGCCAGCAGTTGCAGATCGGGCAGGCCGTGCGGCCGGTGCAACTCGACAACCTGCGCGCCATGTACGGGCCGCTTTCGACCCGTGAACTGCGCGCCTCGCCCTCGGCCCTGGTCGCGGTGGACGGGCTGTCGGCCTACCTGCGCGACTACCCGCACCTGTGCACCGAGCAGCTGGTGAGCGAGGCGATCCCGGCGCTGGTCTTCACCACGCGGCCCGAGCTCGGGCACAAGGTGGACCGCAGGACCGGCGACCGCGGCAACCTGATCGACGTGCTGCGCTCGCGCCAGAACAGCGAGGGCGGCCTCGGCGCCTGGTACGCGACGCCCGAGGCCGATCCCTTCGTGTCGGTGTACGCCGCGCTCTACCTCATCGAATCGCGCGAACGCGGCATCCCGGTGCCCGACGACCTGTTGGAGTCGGTCAACGGTTACCTGGAGACGCTGGCCGCTGATCCTTCCCGCAACGACCTGCCCTTCCTGCGCCAGCGCGCGATGGCGGTGTACCTGCTGGTGCGCCAGGGCCGCGGCGTCGGCCACCTGCTGGCGGCGGTGCAGCAGCAACTGCAGCGCGACCAGCCCAGGGCCTGGCAGGACGATGCCGCCGGCATGCTGGTGGCCGCGAGCTACCAGTTGCTGCAGCAGGACGCGGCGGCGCGGCCGCTGGCGGCGCGCGGGCTGGCGCGAGTGAACGCGGCGCAGCCGCCGGTGTTCGACTACGGCTACTACTACGATCCCGGCATCGAGCAGGCCTGGACCCTGTACCTGCTGCAGCGCCACTTCCCGGCGCTGTCGGCGCAGGTCAAGCCGCAGGCCGTGCAGAACCTGTTCGCGCCGCTGCGCAACAACCGCTACAACACCCTGTACTCGGCGCTCACCGTGCTGGCGCTGGATGCGCAGGCCGGCACGCCGGCCGCGGCCACGCTGCCGACCCTGCAGGCGCAGGACGCCGCCGGCAAGCGCCGCCCGATCGGCCGCGCCAACGGCATCGTCGTCGCCGGCCGCTATGCGCCGACGGATGTCCGGGTGTTCGTCTTGCCCGCCGCGGGGGCTCCGGCCTGGTACCTGCTCAACCAGTCCGGCTACGACCTGCGTCCGCCGGCGGCGACGCAATCGAAGGGCTTGGAGGTGCTGCGCGAGTACGTGGACGAGGCCGGCAAGCCGGTGGGCACGCTCAAGCTCGGCCAGGAAGTGACGGTGCGCCTGCGCGTGCGCGCGCTCGGCGCCAAGGCGCGCGGCGAGATCGCCATCACCGACCTGCTGCCGGGCGGCTTCGAGGCCGTGCTGCAGCCCACGCCGGCGCCACCGCCGGTCGACGAGGACTGCGGCGATTGCGAAGGCGACGACGGCAGCGAAACCTGGACGCCGCCGACCTTGCCGCTGGCCCTGCCCGGCTCGACGATGACACCCAGCCACCTCGAAGTGCGCGAGGACCGCGTGGTGATCTACGGCTGGGCCGGCGAAGGCGTACAGGAACTGCGCTACCGCGTGCGCGCCAACAACGTCGGCGTGTTCGTGGTGCCGCCGATCCACGGCGAATCCATGTACGACCGCGCGGTGGTTGCGCAGGGCGGACCGGCGGGCACGCTGACGGTGCTCGCGCCGACGCCATGAACCTGCTGCCCTGGTGGCGCCGGCGCCGGCCGCGCTGGCGCCGCATCGGCGCCGCGCTGCTGTTGCTCGCGCTGGCGCTGGTGGCGATCCGCCTGTGGCCGCGGCCGCCGCTGTCGGCCGGCGTGCCGCAGTCGGTGGCGGTGCTCGATCGCCACGGCAACTTGCTGCGGCTCACCCTCGCCGCCGATGAGCGTTACCGCCTGTGGACGCCGCTGGCCGACATGCCGCCGATGCTGGTGCAGGCGGTACAGCTGCACGAGGACGCCTGGTTCCGCTGGCATCCGGGCGTGAATCCCTTCAGCCTGCTGCGCGGCGCCTGGTCCACCTACGGCGGCGGCGCGCGCGTGGGCGGTTCGACGTTGACCATGCAGCTGGCGCGCCTGCGCTGGAAGCTGGACACCCGCACGCCGCGCGGCAAGCTGGTGCAGGTGGCGCGGGCGCTGCAACTGGAGGCGACCTACGGCAAGGATGCGATCCTGGAGGCCTACCTCAACCTCGCGCCCTACGGCGGCAACATCGAGGGCGTCGGCGCGGCCAGCCAGGTGTATTTCCGCAAGCGTCCCGCCGAGCTGACCCTGCCGGAAGCGCTGACGCTGGCGGTGCTGCCACAGGCGCCGTCGCGGCGCGGCCGGCTGCGCGAGGACGCGCGCGCGGGCGCCTCGTATCCCGGCGCGGCCCTGGAAGCGGCGCGGACGCGCTTGTACGCGCGCTGGCGCGTGAAGCACGCGACCACGCCCGCCGACGACGCGCTGATGCGCCTGCCCCTGCGCCTGCATCCCGCGCGCGAGCTGCCCTTCCGCGCCCCGCACCTGGTCGAACGGGTGCTGGCCGACGGCGGCAGCGGTCCGCAACTCAGGACCACGCTCGACCTGCGCCTGCAGCGCCTGCTGGAGGAGCGCGTGCGCAGCCACCTTCGGCGCGCGCGCGAGCGCGGCATCAGCAATGCCGCCGCGCTGCTGGTGGACACCCGCGACATGGGCGTGCGCGCGCTGGTCGGCTCGGCGGACTATTTCGATGCGGCGATCGACGGGCAGGTCAACGCCAGCGCCGCCAAGCGCTCGCCCGGCTCCACGCTCAAGCCCTTCATCTATGCGCTGGCGCTGGACCAGGGCGTGTTGCACCCGGCCACCGTGCTGCGCGACGTGCCGACCGCCTTCGGCCCGTACACGCCGGAGAATTTCGATGGCCGGTTCCTGGGCCCGGTCACCGCCGCCGACGCGCTGGTGCGCAGCCGCAACATCCCGGCGGTCACCGTGGCCGCGCAACTCTCGCAGCCGAGCTTCTACGAATTCCTGCGCCGCGCCGGCATCAGCCGCCTGCAGCCGGAACGCCACTACGGCCTGGCGCTGGTGCTCGGCGGCGGCGAGGCGACCATGGAGGAGGAGGCACGGCTGTACGCCATGCTCGGCAACGACGGCAGGCTGCGCTCGCTGCGCTGGCGCGAGGACCAGGCCGGCGACGACGGCATCGCCCTGCTCAGCCCCGAGGCCGCCTTCGTCACCCGCGACATGCTGCAGGAGGCGCCGCGGCCGGACGGCACGCAGGCTTTCGGCGCACGGCTGCCGGTGGCGTGGAAGACCGGCACCTCCTGGGGCTTCCGCGATGCCTGGACCTCGGGCGTCGTCGGGCCCTACGTACTCGTCGGGGGGATGGGCCATTTCGACGGCCGCGGCAATCCCGCGCTGGTCGGCGTGGAAGCGGCGGCGCCGCCGT
>CBININ010000239.1:0-3771 GCA_966250755.1 uncultured Gammaproteobacteria bacterium
CCGCCTGATGCTCGACACGCTGCGGCAAGTCGAAACGCCGGAAGGGCTGGCGCTGGAACTGCGCGCGGCCGGGGTGTTCCCGCGCGCGTATGCCTGGCTGCTTGACCTCGGCATCCGCATCGCCGCGCTGACGGTGCTCGCCACGCCCCTGGCCTGGCTGGGCGAGGGCGGCGGCGGCGTGATGATGGTGGCGATGTTCCTGGTGTACTGGGGTTATCCGATCGCCTTCGAAGTGCTGCGCGACGGCCAGACCATCGGCAAGCGGGTGATGGGCCTGCGCGTGGTCAACGCCAACGGCACGCCGGTGACCTGGCTGCCCTCGGTGGTGCGCAACCTGCTGCGCACGGTGGACATGCTGCCGCTGTTCTATGGCTTCGGCCTGGCCAGCAGCCTGATGGACGACCACGGCCGGAGGCTGGGCGACCACGCGGCCGGCACCTTGGTGGTCTACGCCGAGCGCGAGCGCAGCCGCCTGCCGGCACCGCCGGCGCCGCCGCAGGCCTCGCCGCTGCCGCTGCGCCAGGACGAACAGGGCGCGATCGTCGCCTTCGCCGAGCGCTGCGTGCAGATGACGCCCGAGCGCCAGGCCGAGCTGGCGAGCCTGCTGGAACCGTTGACCGGCGAGCGCGGCGAGCCCGCGGTCAAGCGCGTGCTCGGCCTGGCCAACCACCTCCTCGGTAGGCGCTGATGCGGCAGGACGATTTCCTCGCCCGCTACCAGGCCGAATGGCAGGCGCTGGAGGACTGGCTCGACCGGCGCTCGCGGCCCGCGCGCGACGAACGCCGCAGCAGCGGCACCGCCGCGCTCGACGACATCGACTTCCCCGCCGCCTACCGGCGCGCCAGCCAGCACCTGGCCATTGCGCGCCGCCGCGGCTACAGCCCGCTGGTGCAGCAGCGGCTCGAGATGCTGATGCAGCGCGGCCACGACGTGCTCTACCGGCCGCCCTCGCTGCGCCTGCGCCAGGTGCTGCAGTTCTTCGCCGGCGGCTTGCCGCGGGTGGTGCGCCGCAACCATCGCTTCGTCTGGCTGGCCGCCCTGCTGTTCTTCGTGCCGCTGGGCGTGATGATCTGGCTGCTGCAGGTGCAGCCCGAGCTGGCGCACTCGGTGATGCCGCAGATGGAACTGGCCAAGCTCGAGCGCATGTACGACCCGAGCGACCCGCGCCACGCGACCGGGCGCGAGGGCGGCACCAACCTGCAGATGTTCGGCTTCTACATCTTCAACAACGTCAGCATCGCCTTCCAGGCCTTCGCCAGCGGCTTGCTGGTGGGCGTGGGCTCGATCTACGTGCTGCTGATGAACGGGGTGATGATCGGCACCGTCGCCGGCCACCTGACGGCGATCGGCTACGGCTGGCCCTTCTGGCGTTTCGTCAGCGGGCATTCCGGACCCGAGCTCACGTCCGTCGTTCTCGCAGGTGCGGCGGGCTTGCGGATCGGCTGGGCGCTGGTGGCGCCGGGGCGCCTGGGTCGCCGGCAGGCGCTGGTGGAAGCCGGGCGCGAAGGCGCGCAGATCGCGCTGGGCTGCTTCGGCCTGCTCGTGCTCGCCGCCTTCATCGAGGCCTACTGGTCGTCGATCGGCTGGATGCCGACGGCGGTGAAGTTCGGCGTCGGCGGCGGGCTGTGGGCCTTCATCGTGTTCTGGCTGTGGCGCGGAGGGCGCGGCCATGCGCCTTGAACGCATGAGCGTGGCGCTGCGCCAGCGCAGTCCCTGGGAGGCGATGGACTTGGGGCTCGCGCTGGCACGCCACCACGCGCGCGCGGCCTGGGCGGCCTGGCTGGCCCTGAGCCTGCCCGCGCTGCTACTGGCCAACCTGCTGGGCTGGTGGCTCGGGCGCCTGTGGCTGGCGCCGCTGCTGATGTGGTGGTGCAAGCCGCTGTTCGAGCGCGCGACCTTGTTCGTGCTCTCGCGCGCGGTGTTCGGCGAGGCGCCCGGCTGGCGCCAGGCCGCGCGGGCGCCTGACGTGTGGCGGGCCGGCTCCTTGTTGGGCTGGCTGAGCTGGCGTCGCCTGCATCCGGCGCGCGCGCTGCTGCAACCGGTGGACCTGCTCGAGCACCTGCGTGGACCGCGACGCGGTCAGCGCGAGGCGGTGCTGCAGCGCGCGGTCGGCGCGCAGGCCTGGGGCCTGTTGCTGGCGGGCCTGGTGTTCGAGGGGGTGCTGGTGTTCGCCGGCTGGGCGTTGCTCCTGCTGCTGTTCGCGCCGGTGTCGCTGCTCGACCAGCAGATCCAGCAGTGGTGGGCCCTGTTCTTCGACTCGCCGCCGCTGTGGGCGCGGCTGGTGGGCAATGCGGCGATCTGGGGCGCGAGCACGCTGATGGGGCCCTTCGTGGTCGGCGCGGGCTTCGGCCTCTACCTCAACCGCCGTACGCAACTGGAAGCCTGGGACGTGGAACTGGTGTTCCGCCGGCTCGCCGCGCGCGCGCGCGAGGCGGCCTGGGTGCCCGTGCTGCTGGCCTGCGTGCTGCTGGGTTCGCTGGCCGGCGCGCCGGCCTGGGCGGTGGACCCGGCCAAGCCGCTGCCGCGCAAGGACGCCAGCGCGCAGCCGCTCGACGCGCGCCGCTTCGTCGGCGAACGCCACTGGCAGGCCCCCGACCCGGCCTTCCGGCGCGGCATCGACCGCGCCTATGCGGATCCGCAGCTGTCGCCGACGCGCGAAATCAAGCAGTGGCGCTACAAGTACCCGAGCAAGCCGAAGGACGCCAAGCCGGCGGAGATGCCGGGCTGGCTGAAGGCCCTCGGCTGGATCTTCGCCGCGATCGCCGAGTATGGCCTCTGGATCCTGCTCGGCCTGGCGCTGCTGTGGCTGCTCTGGCGCCTGCCGCGCTGGCTGCCCTGGGTGCGCGACCGCCTGCCCTCGCGCGAGCCGCCCTCGCCGGTACTCGAACAGGCGCTGCCGGAGCCGAGTTCGCTGCCGACGGACGTGGCCGCCACCGCGCAGGCCCTGTGGGATGGCGGGCGCCAGCGCGAGGCGCTCGCCCTGCTCTACCGCGCCAGCGTCGACGCGGTCGCCACGCGCCTGGGCGCGCCTTTCCCGCCCGGCGCGACCGAAGCCGAATGCCTGCGCCGCGCCCGTCGCCTGCCGGATGCCGACTTCACCGGCGAGTTCGCGCGGATGGTGCGCGCCTGGCAAGCCGCGGCTTACGCCTGGCGCTTCCCGGATGCACAGGCCTTCGCCGACCTGCTGGTGGGCTGGCGCCGCCAGTTCGGGGGCGGCGCATGAACCGGCGCTCGCTGCTCGCAGCGATCCTCGGGCTGCTGCTGGTCGGCGGCGGCATCGCGCTGTTCCTGGCCCTGTTCGAGCGCGTCAGCACCACCGTGCCGCTGCCGCCGGAAGGCGAGGCGCGCTATAACCCGCTGTACGCGCTGCGCCTGTCGCTGCAGGCGCAGGGCGTGAAGGCGCAGAGCTATCCGGTGCTCAACCCGAACGCACTGGCCTTGGGCCCGCGCGACACCGTGCTGATCTACACGCAACCGGAAGCCATCAGCGCCACCCAGACCGGGCGCCTGGTCGCCTGGGTGAAGGGCGGCGGCCACCTGGTGCTGCGCGGCCCCGGAGCCGGCGAGGCGCCGGGCGCGCTGGCGGATGCGCTGGGCCTGGAGGCCGCGGAATCCAGCAGCGAGGATGAGGACCCGGAGGACGATGCCGAGGTTTTCGAGATGCCGGGTTGCGCCGTGCTGTCGGCGACGTCCGCGCCGCCGAAACCGGCGACGAACAAGCCCACGCCGGCGCAGGCGGCCCAGGCCGACGACAAGGAGGCGAAGGACGCG
>CBININ010000240.1:0-3766 GCA_966250755.1 uncultured Gammaproteobacteria bacterium
ATGCGTTCGACCGGTTACGTGCGATTCGCCCTCCTGCTCGTGCTGGCCCTGGCCCTGCCCGGTTGCAAGACCGTCGGCGGCTGGTTCGGCAAGAAGTCCGCGGACAAGACCGAGACCCTGCCGGTCGAGCAGATGTACAACACCGCCCACGAGAACCTGCTCGACGGCGATTTCAGCGACGCCAACCTCTATTTCACCCGCCTGATCGCCCGCTTCCCCTTCGGCCCCTACGCCGAGCAGGCGCAGCTCGAACAGGCCTACGCGCAGCTGAAGATGGGCAAGCCGGAGGACGCCACCTCCGCCATCGACCGCTTCATCCGGACCTACCCGCGCCACCCGCACATCGACTACGCCTATTACCTGAAGGCGGTCATCAACTTCGACCGCAACGTCACCTTCTTCACCCGGGTGTTCCGTACCGACGTGTCGGCCCGCGACCTGAACGGCCCGCTGCAGAGCTACAACGACTTCGCCGAGGTCATCAGCCGCTATCCGAACAGCGTCTACGCGCAGGACTCGCGCCAGCGCATGGTCTACCTGCGCAACCAGCTGGCCCGGTACGAGCGCAACGTCTCGCTGTACTACTGGCGCCGCGGCGCCTACGTGGCGTCGGTCAACCGCGCCAAGTACCTGCTGGAGAACTACCCGCAGTCGGAATACCAGGCGGACGCGGTGGCCTTGATGGCGGCTTCGTACACGGCGCTGGGACAGAAGCAGCTCGCGGATGATGCGGCGGCGGTGCTCAAGCTCAACGATCCGCAGCATCCGTATCTCGCGGGCGACTGGCCGGAGAAGCGCGGCGTGCTGCGTCGGCTCAATCCGTTCAAGGGTGAACTGAAGTAAGCAGCGGTTCGGTGTTCGGGCCTGCGTCAGGCGGGCCCGGCTGGTGGGGTCCCTTTGCGGGACACGCTGCAAGTACGTCCATGTAAGCTTATCGGCGACATCCATGTCGCCGATAGTCCCGCAAAGGGACCCCACCATCCGAACCCACCTGCCGCCGGGATAGAGACTGGCGATCGGCTTACTTCGACTGGGCGGTGGTTACCAGCTTGGTGACGTCGTAGCCGCGCTTCGTGGCGCGGTCCTTGATGCCGTCGAGGGTGGTTTTGTCCATCGTCGGGCTTCGGGACAGGATCCAGAGGTACTTCTTGCTGGGGCCGCCGACCACGGCCCAGCGGTATTGGGGGTCGAGGTCGATGACCCAGTAGTCGGCCCAGACGCCGGGGAGCCAATCCAGCCATTTCGGCGCGAAGCGGACCTTCAGGGCGCCGGGTCGGCCGGGCACCGGCCTGGCGGCGCCGATCGAGCGCTGCATGTCGCCGTCCTGCTTGCGGCAGGCGTTGTCGACTTCGATCGTGCCATCCGGCTTGCGGGTGTAGGTCGCGGTGGTGTCGGAGGCGCACTTGCGCTGGAAGAACATCGGCAGGTGGGCGATTTCGTGCCAGCGGCCGCTGTAGCGGGCGAGGTCGAGTTCGGGGACGGGGGCGTTGGCCAGCGGCGCGCCGGTCGCGGCCGCCATCAGTGCGGTCAGGGTCAGGCTCATGGGGCGCTCCTTCGCGAAGGGAGCCGCATTGTGGTCCCGGGGCGATGAAGCGGCCTTTCACAAGCCTGAGCCGGGGCTAATCCTGGTAGCCGGAGGTGATCGGGTAGCGGCGCTCGCGGCCGAAGGCGCGACGCGACAGCTTCGGTCCGGGCGCCGCCTGCCGGCGCTTCCACTCGCTGATGCGCACCAGCTTCAGCACGCGCGCGACGGTCGCGGCGTCGTAGCCGTCGGCGATGATTTCCGCCGGCGAGCGCTCCTGGTCCACGTAGCGCGAGAGGATGCCGTCGAGCACTTCATAGGGCGGCAGCGAGTCCTGGTCGGTCTGGTTCTCGCGCAGTTCGGCCGAAGGCGCGCGGTCGATCACCGCCTGCGGGATCACCTCGCCGTCGCCCTGCGCGTTGCGCCAGCGGCACAGCGCGTAGACCTCGGTCTTGTAGAGGTCCTTGATCGGCGCGAAGCCGCCGCACATGTCGCCGTAGATGGTGGCGTAACCGACGGCGTATTCGCTCTTGTTGCCGGTGGTCAGCAACAGGCCGCCGAACTTGTTCGACAGCGCCATCAGCAGGGCGCCGCGGCTGCGCGACTGCAGGTTCTCTTCCGTGGTGTCGGGCGCACGACCCTGGAAAAGCGGCGCGAGCGCCGACAGGAAGCCCTCGAAGGGACCGGCGATCGGCACGGTTTCCAGGCGGACGCCCAGCCTGCGGGCCTGCTCGGCCGCAAGGTCGTTGCTCATGCCCGCCGTGTAACGCGAAGGCAGCCGTACCGCCGTCACGTGTTCCGGGCCCAGGGCTTCGGCGGCCAGCGCCAGCACCAGCGCGGAATCCACGCCGCCGGACAAGCCCAGCCAAGCGTCCTTGAAGCCGTTCTTGCCGCAATAGTCGCGGATGCCTCGCACGATGGCGCGCCAGTTCAGGGCTTCGGCGCATTCGTCGCCGGCCTCCGGCCAGGACCTGCGCTCGAACTTGCGCGACGCCACGTCATAGTCGGCCACCAGCAGGGCGTCGGCGAAGGCGCGTGCCGCGGGGTGTACCGTGCCGTCGCCGTCGGCCAGGTCGGAGGCGCCGTCGAACACGATCTCATCCTGCCCGCCCACCACGTTGAGGTAGGCGATGCCGACCTTCGCCTCGGCCACGCGTTGCGCCAGCAAGGTGTCGCGCTGCGCCGACTTGCCGCGCTCGAAGGGCGACGCGTTCGGCACCACCACCAGTTGCGCGCCGAGCGCCACCGTCTGCGCCAGGGGCTCGGCGAACCAGAGGTCCTCGCAGATCACCAGTCCGACCGTCGTGCCGTCGACGTCGAACACGCAGGCATCGCTGTCGGCGCTGAAGTAGCGGCGCTCGTCGAACACGGCGTAATTGGGCAACTCGCGCTTGTGGTAGGTCTGCTCGATGGCGCCGTCGCGCAGCACGCTGGCGGCATTGAACACCACCGGCCCGACCGCGCGCGGCCAGCCGACCACGGCGACGATGCCCTGCACCTGCGCGGCCAGCGCCTCCATCGCCTGCTCGCACTGGGCCAGGAAGGCCGGGCGCAGCAGCAGGTCTTCCGGCGGATAGCCGGAGAGCGCCAGTTCGGGGAACAGCACCAGGTCGGCGCCGTGGACATCGCGCGCCTCGGCGATCAATTCACCGATGCGCGCCGCATTGGCCTGGATCGCGCCGACCGGGAAGTCGAACTGGGCCAGCGCGATCCGGAGTGCCATGGCTCAGGCCTTCGCGGCCAGCCTTTCGGCGATCGCCTTGCCGAGGTCGCCGGGCGAGCGCACCGTGGTCACGCCCGCCGCCTCGAGCGCGGCGAACTTGCCCTTGGCCGTGCCCTTGCCACCGCTGGCGATGGCGCCCGCATGGCCCATGCGCTTGCCTTCCGGGGCGCTGGCGCCGGCGATGAAGCCGACCACCGGCTTGGTCACGTACTCGGCGATGAAATCGGCCGCCTCTTCCTCGGCGCTGCCGCCGATCTCGCCGACCATGATGATGCCCTCGGTCTGCTCGTCGTCCTGGAACAGGCGCAGGCAGTCGATGAAGTTCATGCCCTGCATCGGGTCGCCGCCGATGCCGATCACCGTGCTCTGGCCAAGGCCGGCGTCGGTGGTCTGCTTGACCGCTTCGTAGGTCAGCGTGCCCGAACGCGAGACGATCGCGACCTTGCCCGGCAGGTGGATGTGGCCGGGCATGATGCCGATCTTGCACTCGCCGGGGGTGATGATGCCCGGGCAGTTCGGGC
>CBININ010000241.1:0-3764 GCA_966250755.1 uncultured Gammaproteobacteria bacterium
GGTCGGCGCGCAGGTCCTCGTCGCGGAAGCAGCGCGCGATCTGGTAGTAGCGGTCCATGCCCGCCATCATCAGCAGCTGCTTGAACAGCTGCGGTGACTGCGGCAGCGCGAAGAACTCGCCCGGGTGCACGCGCGAGGGCACCAGGTAGTCGCGCGCGCCTTCCGGCGTGGCCTTGGTGAGGATGGGCGTCTCGATGTCCTGGAAGCCGTCGCGGTCCAGGTGGCGGCGCAGCGCCTGCACCAGCGCGATGCGCTTGCGCATCTTGCGCTGCATGTCGGGCTGGCGCAGGTCGAGGTAGCGGTACTTCAGGCGCACGTCCTCGCCCGGCGTTTCGTGCGAATAGAACGGCAGCTTGTCGGCGCGGTTGAGGATCTCGATCGACTCGGCCACCACCTCGACCTTGCCGGTGGCGATGCGCTCGTTGACGCTCTCGCGGGCGCGCACGGTGCCGGTCACGCGCAGGCAGTACTCGTAACCCACGTCGGCGGCAACGGCGAACACCTCCGGGCGGTCGGGATTGGCGACCACCTGGACGATGCCCTCGTGGTCGCGCAGGTCGATGAAGCAGACGCCGCCGAGGTTGCGGGCGACGTCGGCCCAGCCGCACAGGGTGACGGTCTGGCCAACCAGCGCCTCGCCGACGAGGCCGCAGTAATGGGTACGCATGGGGGACGCTCCGGTCGGGCACGGGGCCCTGAGTTCAGCCCGGCATTTTGCCACGTTTCACTGCCGGCAAGCCTGTGTTCGGGTCCGGTTTTCCTTGATGAGGGCGGCTTGAACCGGATTCCGCCGAGGTCATCCGAAGCATCGGGAGCGCCGTTATCGTCGGTGCACCGTGCCCTCGCACGAGAACCGAAGGAGACCCACCATGACCCTCCACAAGACCCTGCTGGCCGCCGCCCTGGCCTTGGCCGGCGTGACCGCCGCCAGCGACGCCTTCGCCGAGCACGGCACCACCTACGCCACCCGCGACCAGATCCGCCAGATCGAGCGCGAGTACGCCCGCCTGCACGACGGCCGGCTCATTCCCGACAACCAGCTCGAGTACTACCTCGACCGCGTCAACAGCGGCTGGACGATGAACCAGGTCAGCCGCGACATGGCCGGCTACAGCAACCGCGACTGGCGCCCGGCCTCGGGCTGGGTCGCGCGCGAACTGGTGTGTTCGAGCATCGACGGCCGCTATCGCGAATGCGCCGCGCCCTTCCGCGGTCGCGCCGTGGTCACCCAGCAGATCTCCGACGCCTCCTGCGTCGAAGGCCGCACCTGGGGCCAGAAGGCCGGCGCCATCTGGGTGAATCGCGGCTGCCGGGCGCGCTTCGGCATCGTCCGTGGCGACATGGCCAATCGCGACGGCCGCGGCTACAACGGCCGCGACAACCGCACCGTGGTCTGCACCAGCAACCGCAAGCAGCCCTACCGCGAATGCGCGACCGGCATGCGCGGCCAGGTCGCCTTGTCCCGCACGCTCAACAACAGCAACGCCTGTGTCGAGGGTCGCACCTGGGGCCAGCGCAGCGGCGTGGTGTGGGTTCGCAACGGCTGCCGCGCGCAGTTCGAGTCCATCGGCCGCCCCGGCTGGCGTGACGACAACCGTGCGGTCGGCGGCGTCTTCACCCGCGACCCGGGTTACTTCGTGACCTGCAACAGCGTCGACGGCCGCCGCGCCATCTGCAACTGGGACAGCCGTTATGGGCAGCCGCGCCTGATCGAGCGCATGTCGGGCAGCACCTGCATCGAGGGCCGCGACTGGGGTTACAACGCCCGCGGCGAGTTGTGGGTGGATGCGGGGTGCCGCGCCCGGTTCGGGTATCGGTGATCCGATAGCTCCCTGGTAGGCGACGCGCGGCGCCGCCGGCGGGTGGGGGTTCCTGCGGTCCCGAGCTCGGAAGCGTCATCCCTGACCACCGAGTCGGGCCCGGGCGGCCATCCCGGGCCGCCCTCCTCCGGAACCCCCACCCACCGGCGTCACCGCGCGTCGAAGAGCGGTCTTCCGATCACCTTGCGGGGGGCTGAATTCGTTACTGCCGCTTCACCCGGGCGAAGCTGAATGGGTTTATCTTCGGGTCGGACAACGAAGACCCGGAGGCTGACCCATGTTCCGTTCCCTTGGACTGATGATCCTGGCAGTGCTGGTGCTGGCCCCCGCGGCGGCATCGGCGCAGTACAACGACGCGCGCGGCGGCAGCGTGGTGTGCGAGAGCAATGACGGGCGGTATCGGGAGTGCCGGGTGCCCTTCGGGGGGCCGGCGGAATTGGTGCGGCAGATGTCCGACACGCGTTGCGTGGAGGGGCGCAACTGGGGTTCCCGGCCCGGGCTGGTGTGGGTGGACGACGGCTGCCGGGGGCGCTTCGAGGTCGCGCGCCGCAACTGGCCGGCCTGGAACGACTACCGCGGCCAGCGCCAGATCGTCTGCGAGAGCCAGGACGAGCGCTACCGCCAGTGCAATGCCGACTTCTACGGCCGTGCGCGGATGGTGCAGCAGCTGTCCAACAACGCCTGCGTCGAGGGCCGCAGCTGGGGCCAGGCGCGCGGCCTGATCTGGGTTTCGCGCGGATGCCGCGCGCGCTTCGAGGACACCGGCTGGAACAACCGGCCGGGCCACCGGCCGGACGGAAATTACGGCGAGTCCGTCACCTGCTACAGCACCGACAACCGCCGTCGGAACTGCCCATGGAACCCGCGCTGGGGCCGCCCCTACCTGGTCGAGCAGGTGTCTGACAGCGCCTGCATCGAGGGGCGCAGCTGGGGTTATGCCGGCGACCGGATCTGGGTGGACAACGGCTGCCGCGGGCGTTTCGCGGCGCGACGCTACTGACGCTACTCGGCCTTGGGTGACGCCGGCTTCGCCGCGGGAGCGGCGGCCGGCGCGGGCGTGGCCGGCGCAGCGGCAGGCTTGGACTCGGTCGTCGACGAGGCGGCCGGCGCGCTCGCGGGCGCCTCGCCCTTGTCGGCAAGGTTGCGCTTCTTGTCGCCCTCCTTCTTGAAGTCGGTCTCGTACCAGCCGCTGCCGGCCAGGCGGAAGCTGGGGGCGGTCAGCTGGCGGCGGACCGATTCCGCGCCGCAGGCGGGGCACACGGTCGGATCGGCGTCGGACAGGCGCTGCAGCCGGTCGAAGCTGTGGCCGCAGGTGGCGCATTCGAAGGCGTAGATGGGCATGGCGTAAGGAGGTCCGGGATGAGGCGTTGGCGTGGCAAGGCCGGCTGCCGCTAGGTAGTGGCGCAGGTGCCGGGGTTCAAGCCGATTGGGATTCCAGCAAGCCGAGGTATTCGGCTTCGAGGCCTTCCCGCTCGGCGTTGAGCTGGGCCTGGCGCTGGCCCAGCCGCACCATCGCGCCCCCGCCGTCGCTGTTGTAGAGCGACGGATCGGCAAGTTCGTCGGCGATGTGTTTCGCCTCGCCCTCGATGGCGGCGAGTCGGGCCTCGATCTGCTGGAGGCGGCGGGCCTCGGCGTCCTGGGCCTGCTTGGACCGCGCGGGCTTCGGCGCCGGCGCGGCGGACCTGGCGGCCTTGTCGGGCTTGTCCGGCTTCTCGGCCTTGTTGCCGCGCGCGCGCAGCCACGCCGCGTATTCGTCGAGGTCGCCGTCGAAAGGTTCGACGCGGCCGTCGGCGACGCGCCAGTAGGTCTCGCAGACCAGGCCGATCAGGTGGCGGTCGTGCGAGACCAGCACGATGGCGCCGTCGAAATCGCTCAGCGCCTCGGCCAGGGCCTCGCGCATGTCGAGGTCGAGGTGGTTGGTCGGCTCGTCGAGCAGCAGCACGT
>CBININ010000242.1:0-3683 GCA_966250755.1 uncultured Gammaproteobacteria bacterium
CAGGACATGGCGCTGGAGAACTACGTCGAGATGCGCGACCAGGTCGACGACGCCGGCTTCCTGCTGCGGCGCTCGCTCGAGCGCCTGCTGGCCGAGCGCCACCCGGGCGTGTTCGTGCCGCGCTACT
Source organism: uncultured Gammaproteobacteria bacterium (assembly GCA_966250755.1). Taxonomy (GTDB): domain Bacteria; phylum Pseudomonadota; class Gammaproteobacteria; order Xanthomonadales; family Xanthomonadaceae; genus Arenimonas. The sequence goes on from CBININ010000242.1 coordinate 128, forward strand.
CGATGGTCAGCTTCCTGCGCGTTCCCTACGCCACGGCCTACGCCCGCGGCGAGGTGCAGCGCGGCATCCTGCTCGAATGCTGCGCCGGCAAGTCCTCGCTGGACGAGGTGGACCTCGCCCGCGCGGACGCGCTGGTGCGCGAGCGGCTGGATCCGCTGGAAACCGCGTGAGCGCCAGTTTCCTCTGGTACGACCTGGAGACCTTCGGCCGCGACCCGCGGCGCGCGCGCATCGCCCAGTTCGCGGCCATCCGCACCGACCTCGAGCTGAACCCGATCGGGGAGCCGATCTCGCTGTTCTGCCAGCCCGCCGAGGACCTGCTGCCCTCCCCGGAGGCCGCGCTGGTCACCCGCATCACTCCGCAGCAGGCCCTGCGCGACGGCCTGCGCGAGGCGGAGTTCTTCGCCCGCCTGCAGGACGAGTTCGCCCAGCCTGGCACCTGCGCGGTCGGCTACAACTCGCTGCGCTTCGACGACGAGTTCATCCGCTTCGGCCTCTACCGCAATTTCCACGACGCCTACGAGCGCGAGTGGAAGAACGGCAACTCTCGCTGGGACCTGCTGGATGTGCTGCGCGCGGTACGCGCCCTGCGCCCGGAGGGCCTGGCCTGGCCGTCGCGCGAGGACGGCGCACCGAGTTTCAAGCTCGAGGACCTGGCCCAGGCCAACGGCACCCGCGAGGGCGAGGCGCACGAGGCGCTGTCGGACGTGCGCGCCTTGCTGGGCATTGCGCGGAAGGTTCGCGCCGCCCAGCCGCGGCTGTGGGACTACCTGCTCAAGCTGCGCGACAAGCGCCACTGCGGCAGCCTGCTCGACCCCGGCCTGGGCGAGCCGCTGCTGCACGTCTCCGGCAAGTACCCGGCGACGCGCCATTGCGCGGCGCTGGTGCTGCCGCTGGCCCGGCACCCGCGCATCGATTCGCGGGTGATCGCCTGCGACCTCGACGTGGATCCCTCGGCGCTGCTGGCCTTGTCGCCCGAGGAGATCGCCGACCGCCTCTACACGCCGGCTGCCGACCTGCCCGAGGGCGAGTCGCGCATCCCGCTCAAGGAAATCCACGCCAATCGCTGCCCGGTGCTGGTGCCGATGGCCCACCTGCGCGAGGAGGACTTCCAGCGCCTGGGCATCGACCGCGCCGCCTGCGAGGCGAACGCCGCGCGCCTGCGCGCCGATCCCGCGCTCGCCGAGAAGGTGCGCCGGGTCTTCGCCAGCGAGTCGGCGCGCGTGCCGGCCGACGCCGATGCCGCGCTCTACGACGGCTTCATCGGCGACGCCGACAAGCGCGTGTTCGCCCGCATCCGCAGCACGCAGCCCGCGCAACTGGCCACGCTGGAGGGCGAGCTGCGCGACCCGCGCCTGCCCGAGCTGCTGTTCCGCTATCGCGCGCGCAACTGGCCCGAGACGCTCACGCCGGACGAACGCAGGCGCTGGGACGATTACCGCCGGCGCCGGCTCGGCAGCGACTGCGGGCTGTCGGAATACTGTTTCTCCGCGTACTTCGACGCCATCGCCTCGTTGCGCACGCAGCGGCCCGCGGGCCCCGACCAGTCCCTGCTGGACGCGCTGGAGGCCTGGGGCCGCCGCCTTGAGGCCGAGTTGCACGCGCGCGTCGACACCCTTCCCCTGTTCTAGATGCCCATGCCCGAGCCCTATTTCAGCCCCAGGACCTTCCGCTTCCTGCGTGCGCTGGCCCGCAACAATTCACGCGAGTGGTTCAACGACCACCGCGGCGACTACGAAGCCCACCTGCGCGATCCCTTCCAGCGGCTGATCGGCGACCTCGCACCCGACTTGCGCACGGTGAGCGAGCATTACCGCGCCGAGCCCAGGGGGATCGGCGGCTCGCTGTTCCGCCAGCACCGCGACACCCGCTTCTCCAACGACAAGACGCCGTACAAGACCTGGTCGGGCGCGCGCTTCTTCCATGCCCGCCACAAGCAGGTCGCCACGCCGTCCTTCTACCTGCACCTGCAGCCGGGGAACTGCTTCATCGGCGCCGGCATCTGGCATCCGGAACCGGAGGAGCAGCGACGCATCCGCCAGTTCATCTTCGACAACCCGGGTGCGTGGAAGGCCGCCACCCGCGCGCCCGCCTTCCGCAAGCGCTACGACATGGACGGCGAGGCGCTGGTGCGGCCTCCGCGCGGCTACCCGGCGGACCACGAGCTGATCGACGACCTCAAGCGCAAGAATTTTGTCGCCATGGCGGTGCTCGAGGACGACGTGGTGCTGGGGCCCAGGCTGCGGTCGGTGGTGGCTTCGCATTTCACCGGCCTGGCGCCGCTGGTGGACTACCTGTGCGCCGCGCTGGACGTGGAGTTCTGAGCGCCGTGGCCGGGGATCGCGAGCTGCGGCGCTTCTCGGTCTTCTACTTCTGCTACTACGCCGCGCTGGGCGCCTACACGCCCTACATCGGCCGCTGGGTGGATGCGATGGGCCACGGCGGCTACGTCGTCGGCGGCATGCTGGGGCTGTGGTACGGCAGCCGCATCCTGGCGCCACCGGCCTGGAGCGCCTTCCTGCAGCGCAGTCGCGCGCCGGGGCTGTGGTTCGTCGCCGCCTGCGCGCTGACGCTGCTGTGCTTCGCCGGCTTCACCGCGACCCGCAGCGCGCTTGCCCTGTTCACGGTGATGGCCTGCTTCGGCCTGGCCTACAACGCGGTGATGCCGCAGTTCGAGGCGATGACCCTGGCCGCGCTCGGCCCGCGCAGCGCCGAGTACGGGCGCATCCGCGTCTGGGGCTCGGTCGGCTTCCTCCTGGTGGCCTCGAGCTACGGCTGGCTGATGGACCGCCTCGGCAACGCCAGCTTCCCCTGGATCACGTTGCCGCTGTTCGTGGCGATGCTGGCGGCGGCCTGGCCGCATCGCCATGACAAGCCGCCCGAGCACCTCGACACCGTCGACGAAGCCGGCCACCTCTGGAAACGGCCCGGCGTGCGGCGCTTCCTGCTGGTCGCGTTGCTGATGCAGGTCGGCTTCGGCGCGTTCTACGTGTTCTTCACCCTGCACCTGCAGGCGCAGGGGCATTCGGGCCTGGCGATCGGCGCGCTCTGGGGCATCGGCGTGCTGGTGGAGATCGCGCTGTTCTGGCAGGCGCCGAAACTGATCGCGCGCTTCGGCGCGCCGGCGCTGTTGTCCTTCTGCCTGGCCGTCACCGTGCTGCGCTGGACCGCCACCGCGCTGCTTGCCCGCAACTTCCCGGTGATGGCGGTGGCGCAGGCCCTGCATGCCTTCAGCTTCGCGATCTTCCACGCCTGCTGCATGCGGATGATGTCGGAGTACTTCCCCGGCAAGCGCGCGGCGGCGGGCCAGAGCCTGCTCTACGGTTTCAGCTCGGGCGTCGGCGGCGTGCTGGGGGCGGGCCTGGCGGCCTGGATGTGGGACCTGGGCGGTGGGCGCGCCGCGTTCCTGGCGGGCGCGATCGTGGTCGCGCTCGCCTGGCTGGTCTATGCGATGCGCTCGCCAGCCCTGCCCTCCACGAACGGCGCGGCTCCCTGACTACCAGCCGGCCTGCGCGCCCAGCGCATTGGTGTCGAAATAGGTTGCCTGGTAGCTGATG
>CBININ010000243.1:0-3674 GCA_966250755.1 uncultured Gammaproteobacteria bacterium
ACGAAACCCGCCGCGCCGTGGTCGCCGCCTGCGAGGCCAGCGAACACCTGTCGCTGGTGCTGCCGCAGGGCGCGCTGTACGCCTTCCCCGAGGTGGTGGGCGATGCCGCCGACAGCTTCGACGACCACCGCTTCGCGCTCGAGCTGCTGGAGGTCGAGGGCGTGCTGGTGGTTCCCGGCAGCAGCTTCAACGTCGCGTATCGCAACCATTTCCGCGTGACCTTGCTACCGGATGCGCAGCAGACCGGCGAGGTGTTCCGCCGCATCGACGCACTGCTCGAGCGCTACGCGCAGGCCACGCGCCGCCGCCACGCCGCGGTGGCCTGAGCGGCCATGCGCGTCCGCGTCCGCGCCTACGGGGCGGTGCCGGCCGAGTACCTGGCGCTGGGCGACTCGTACACGATCGGCGAAGGCGTCGAGGAGCACGAGCGCTGGCCGCTGCAACTGGCCGCGGCCCTGCGCGCCCACGGCGTGGCGGTGACCCAGCCGCACATCATCGCCCGCAGCGGCTGGACCACCGACGAGCTGATCGAGGCGCTCGAGTACGAGCGCTCGCAGGGCCAGCTGCGGGAGGCCTATGGCCTGGTCAGCCTGCAGATCGGCGTCAACAACCAGTATCGCGACCGCCCGCTGGACGAGTTCGCCACCCAGTTCAGCTACCTGCTGGCCGCGGCCATCCGGCTCGCCGACAACCGGCCCGAGCACGTGCTGGCGGCGTCCATCCCCGACTGGGGCGTGACGCCCTACGGCGTGGCCAGCGGACGCGACCGGGGGCTCATCGCCAAGCAGATCGATGAATTCAATGCGGTGGCCGCGGCCGAATGCGCGAAGCGCCAGGTCGCCTTCGTCGACGTCACCGACCTGAGCCGCGACCCCGCGCTGGCGCATGCGCTGGTGGCCGACGGCCTGCATCCGAACGGCGAGATGTACGCGCGCTGGGCGGAACGCTTCGCCGCGGCGATCGAGCCGCACGAGGCCAACCCTGCTGCCGGCTGAAACGCCGGGACCGCCTCGGCGGCCCTACCGCCGCTTCCATGCCAGAATCATCGCCATGAAGATCGCCCTGGTCACGGCCATCGCCGCCTACTCGCTCGACGAGGACCTCGCGCCGCTGCAGCAGGCGCTGGAGGCGGCCGGCGTGGAGGTGCAGGTGCTGGCCTGGGACGATCCGAGCGTGTCGTGGTCGCGCTTCGACGCCGCCCTGCTGCGTTCGCCCTGGGATTACACCGAGCGCCTGGGCGAGTTCCTCGCCTGGGCCGAACGCACCGCCGCGCAGACCACGCTGCTCAATCCGCTGGCGGTGGTCCGCGCCAACACCGACAAGCATTACCTCGGCGAGCTGGCGGCGCAGGGCCTGGCCGTGGTGCCCAGCCGCTTCGTCGAACCGGGCGGCGATGCCGACGCGGCGCTTGCTGGCTTCCTGGCCGAGTTCGCGCACCCCGAGTTCGTGGTAAAGCCCGCGGTCGGCGCCGGTTCACGCGATGCGCAGCGTTACGGCCGTGAGCAGGCCGAGGCCGCCACCGCGCACGTTCGCCGGCTGATCGACGCCGGCCGCAGCGTGCTGCTGCAACCCTACCTCGACGCCGTCGACCGCGAGGGCGAAACCGCGCTGATGTTCTTCGACGGCGAGTTCAGCCACGCCATCCGCAAGGCGCCGCTGCTGTTCCGCGACCAGGGCCCGACCCGCGCCCTGTTCGCGCCGGAGAAGATCACCGCGCGTACGCCGGGCGCGGACGAGCTTGCGCTGGCGCGCGCGGTGCTGGCCGCGCTGCCCGGGGGGCCGCTGCCCTACGCACGGGTGGACCTGATCCGCGATGCCGACGGTTCGCCGCGGCTGCTCGAACTCGAGTTGACCGAGCCTTCGCTGTTCTTCCCCTTCGCCGAAGGTTCGGCGGCGCGCTTCGCGGCAAGCCTGGTCAAGCGCCTGTCGGTGCCGTCGAGGCGCCCGCGCCGGCGAACGACGGAATCGCCGCCCGCATGAAGCCCGGACAAGCGCCAAGGAAGGCGCTGGTGACCGGGGGAACGGGTTACATCGGATCCCACACCTGCGTCGAACTGATCCAGCGCGGCTACCGCGTGGCGATCCTCGACAACCTCAGCAACAGCTCGGCGGCGGTGCTCGACCGCATCGAGCGCATCACCGGCACGCGGCCGGGCTTCCTCCGGGCGGACGTGCGCGACGAGGCCGCCACCACCCAGTTCATGCAGGACGTGCTGCCGGACGTGGTGCTGCACTTCAGCGCGCTCAAGGCGGTCGGCGAGAGCAACGACAAGCCGCTGGACTACTTCGACAACAACATCGGTGGCACGATCACGCTGCTCAAGGCGATGCGGCACGTCGGCGTGAAGCAACTGGTGTACAGCTCCTCGGCCACCGTCTATGGCGATCCGGAGCGCGTGCCGGTGGACGAGTCGGCGCCGCGCGCGGCCACCAATCCTTATGCGCGCACGAAGCTGGTCACCGAGGACCTGCTGGCCGACATCGTGCGTGCCGATCCCGCGTTGAAGGTGGCGACCTTGCGCTACTTCAACCCCGTGGGCGCGCATCCCTCGGGCCTGATCGGCGAGGATCCGAGCGGTACGCCCAACAACCTCATGCCCTACGTCTGCCAGGTGGCGGTGGGTCGCCGGCCGGAACTGGCGGTGTACGGCCACGACTACCCCACGCCCGACGGCACCGGCGTGCGCGATTACATCCACGTGCTCGACCTCGCCCGTGCGCACGTGGACGCGATCGACACGATGCAGCGCACCGGCGAGGGCCTCACCGTCAATCTCGGCACCGGTCACGGCTACAGCGTGCTGGAGGTGGTTCAGGCCTTCGAGCGGGCCAGCGGGCGACCCATTCCATACCGCTTCGCGCCCCGGCGTACGGGCGACGTGGCCACCTGCTACGCCGATCCTTCGCGTGCGCAGGCGCTGATGGGCTGGCACAGCGAATACGACCTCGACCGCATGTGCCAGGACGCCTGGCGCTGGCAGCAGTCCAACCCGCACGGCTACGCCTGAGCCGGCGTGGGCCGGGATCGCGGCGGCCGACCGCCCTGGGGTAAAATGGCGGCTTCCGCGAGCCTCCCCCGGCTCCCCCGCAGGAACCCCCAAGCATGAAGATTCTGGTCGCCTACAAGCGCGTCGTGGACTACAACGTCCGCATCCAGGTCAAGCCCGACGGGTCGGGCGTGGTGACCGACGGCGTCAAGCTCTCCGCCAATCCCTTCGACGAAATCGCCCTCGAGGAAGCCCTGCGCCTGCGCGACAAGGGCGTGGCGACCGAAGTGGTCGTGGCCACCATCGGCCCCGCCGACTGCCAGGCACACCTGCGCAACGGCCTGGCGATGGGCGCCAACCGCGCCATCCACGTGGTCAGCGCCGAGGCGGTGCAGCCGCTGGCCGCCGCGCGCGTGCTGCTCAAGCTGGTGGAGAAGGAACAGCCGGGCCTGGTGATCCTCGGGAAACAAGCCATTGATGACGACGCCTCGCAGACTGGCCAGATGCTCGCGACCCTGTGGGGCCGCCCGCAGGCGACCTTCGCCAGCAAGCTCGAGGTCGCTGGCGACAAGGCCACGGTGACGCGCGAAGTCGACGCCGGCCTGGAGACGCTCGAAGTCGACCTGCCGGCCGTGGTCACCACCGACCTGCGCCTGAACGAGCCGCGCTTCATCAAGCTGCCCGACA
>CBININ010000244.1:0-3615 GCA_966250755.1 uncultured Gammaproteobacteria bacterium
CGGCGTGGAGATCGGCGACGCCGAGCTGCCCGGCCTGCAGAAGAAGATCATCCGCACCGCGCTCGAGCACAACCGCGTGGTGATCACCGCCACGCAGATGCTGCAGTCCATGGTCGACAACCCGATCCCGACCCGCGCCGAGGTGCTGGACGTGGCCAACGCGGTGATCGACGGTACCGACGCGGTGATGCTGTCGGCCGAGACCGCCTCGGGCAGCCACCCGGTGAAGGCGGTCGAGGCGATGGTGCGCATCTGCCTGGGCGCCGAGCGCCAGTTCGACCGCATGGACGACTTCTCCAAGGCGCCGCGCAACCTGCAGCAGGCCGACCAGGCCATCGCCATGGCCAGCATGTTCCTGGCCGAACACGTGGACGTGCGCGCGATCATCGCGCTGACCGAATCCGGCGGCACCGCGCGCTTCCTGTCGCGCTTCCGCTCGGAGTCGCCGATCTTCGCGTTGTCGCGCCACCCCGGCGCGCGCCGGCAGATGGCGCTGATGCGCGACGTCTACCCGATCGCCTTCGACAGCCGCGGCCTGGCCACGCGCGAGGCCGCGCGCACGGCGATCCGCCAGCTGTTCGAGGTCGAACTGCTGGCGGCCGGCGACCGCGTCCTCATCACCGGCGGCGACCACATGGAGAAGCACGGCAGCACCAATACGCTGCGCCTGCTGCAGGTGGGCGAGGGCGGCTCCGCCCAGGGCCTGGGCGAACTCTGAGGGTCGAGTTCCGCCGGTCGTGCCCGCTTGATCGAGCCCTGAACGCAGCTCGGGGCCCCAAGCCGCCGCTTCGCTGGCGGCAGGTATAATCGACGCTTTCCCACGCGCCGGAGCCCTGCCCCATGAGCATCGACCAACTCGCCGAGACCGCGCAGGCCATGGTGGCCGCCGGCAAGGGCATCATCGCCATCGATGAGTCCAACAACACCATCAAGAAGCGCTTCGACGGCGTCGGCATCGAGTGCACCGAGGAAAACCGCCGCGCCTACCGCGAGCTGCTGCTGACCACGCCGAACCTGTCGCAGTACATCTCCGGCGCGATCCTCTATGACGAAACCCTTCGCCAGAAGACCCGCGACGGCGTGCCCTTCACCAAGGTGATGATGGACGCCGGCATCCTGCCGGGCATCAAGGTGGACAAGGGCCCGGTGGCGCTGGCCGGCTTCCCCGGCGAGGTCGTCACCGAAGGCCTCGACGGCCTGCGCGACCGCCTGAAGGAGTACGCCCAACTCGGCGCGCGTTTCGCCAAGTGGCGCGCCGTCATCAACATCGGCGAGGACATCCCCTCCGGCACCTGCATCGACGCCAACAGCCACGCGCTGGCCCGTTACGCCGCGCTGTGCCAGGAGGCCGGCATCGTGCCGATGGTCGAGCCCGAGGTGCTGATGGACGGCGACCACGACATCGAGCTGTGCTACGAGGTCACCGAGGTGACGCTGCGCTCGCTGTTCGCCGCGCTGTACGAGCACAACGTCATGCTCGAGGGCACCATCCTGAAGGCCAGCATGGTCGTGTCCGGCAAGAGCTGCCCGGAGCAGGCCAGCGTGGACGAGGTCGCCGAGCTGACCGTGCGCTGCCTCAAGTCCACGGTGCCGGCCACCCTGCCGGGCATCGTGTTCCTGTCGGGCGGCCAGTCCGACGAGGACGCCACCTCCCACCTCAACGCCATGAACCAGATGGGTGCGCTGCCCTGGCCGCTGAGCTTCAGCTACGGCCGCGCCATGCAGTCGGCCGCGCTCAAGCTCTGGTCGCAGGACCTGACCGGCAAGGTCGCGGAGGCCCAGCAGACGGTGTTCGCCCGCGCCCGGGACAACGGCCTCGCCGCACTGGGCCAGTGGAAGCCGGCGGCCTGATTCGCACCGCCCCGCGGCATCGGAAAGGCCGGCGCAAGCCGGCCTTTTCCTTTCCGGGCGTCCTCGCCAGGTTGCCTCCGGCAGGCGGCAAAAACGGTTTCGCTTGTAAATAATGTCCTAGGCAACTATATTGCCGGCATGGACCATGACAATGCGAATTTCGGTTACGCGGTGGCCGACCTCACCCGATTGTTCCGCCGCGTCTTCGACCGCCGCTCCGCGCAACTGGGGCTGACCCGCGCGCAGTGGCGTGCCCTCAGCCGGATCGAGCGGGCGCAGGGGCTCACCCAATCCGAACTCGCGGAGGACCTCGACCTCGAGCCCATCGCGGTGGGACGGGTGGTGGACCGCCTGGAGGCCGCGGGCTTCCTCGAGCGCCGCGCCGATCCCGAGGACCGCCGCTGCTGGCGCCTCTACCTCGCGCCCAAGTCGGCCGAGGTGATGACCGAGATGAAGCAGATCGCCGCGCAGTTGCGCGGCGAGGTCCTCGACGGTGTCGATGCCGTCGACTACGCCACCACGATGCGCGTGCTCGCGCAGGTCAAGGACACCCTCAACCAGCTCGACCGGCAGGGCCGCGCGGGCGCACGCAAGGCTGACGCATGAAGACCCAGATGAAGGCCGCCGCCGGCAAGGTGCCCCTGTGGCTTTGGATCGCCGGACCATTGCTCGTGGCCGGCTTCTTCGGCTGGGAGTGGTGGCACGCCAGCCGCCGGGTGGACACCGACAACGCCTACGTGAAGGCCGAACGCGTGATGGTCTCGCCACAGGTGGCGGGCCGCGTGGTCGAGGTCGCCGTGGGCCAGAACCAGCCGGTGCGCCAGGGCCAGTTGCTGTTCCGCCTCGATCCCGAACCGCTGCGCATCGCGCTGGCGCAGGCCGAGGCGCGGCTCGCGATGGTGGGCAACCAGGCCGACGCCAGCCGCGCGCAGGTGCTCGGCGCAGGCAGTTCGATCGCTTCCGCGGACGAGAACGTGCGATGGGCGGAACGTGACCTCGCGCGCGTGCAGGATCTCGCCGCGCGCCAGCTGGTGGCACGCAAGGCACTGGACGATGCCCGCCACGCGCTCATCGAGGCGCGTACCCGGCGCGATGCCGCACGCGCCGCGCAGGCCGAGGCTGCGGCGGCGCTCGGCGGCGACGCCGGCGCGCCAGTCGGGGGCCTGCCCGAGTATCGCGCGGCGCTGGCCGCGGTGGAGAAGGCGCGCTTCGACTTGCAGCAGGCGTCCGTGTTTGCCCCCGTGGCCGGTGTCGTGGGCGGCCACGACCTGCAACCGGGCGAATACCTCAACGCCGGCCAGGTCGCGATGCCGCTCGTTGCCGCGGATCCCGTCTGGGTCGAGGCGAACTTCAAGGAAACCGACATGGCCAGGCTGAGGGTCGGCCAAGCGGCGGACATCACCGTGGACGGCTACCCGGGTGAGACCTGGAAGGCGCGCGTCGCCTCCATCAGTCCGGGGTCGGGCAGCGAATTCAGCGTACTGCCGGCGCAGAACGCGTCCGGCAACTGGGTGAAGATCGTGCAGCGCATTCCAGTGCGGCTCGAGCTGGTGCCGGGGCAGTCGCATCCGCAGGTGCTGCGCGCCGGCATGAGCGCGGAGGTGAGCGTGGACTTGGCGCACGCGCCGGTTCCCGCCCGCACGACCGCGGCGCTCGCGCGTTGAGCCAAGCGGCGTGAGCGCCACCACCGCCACCGCGGGCGCCCCTTCCTCGCGCGGCCTGGTCATCGTCTCGGTGATGCTGGCCACGCTGATGCAGGCGCTG
>CBININ010000245.1:0-3599 GCA_966250755.1 uncultured Gammaproteobacteria bacterium
GGGCATCGACGACGTGCCGGTGATGGCGGTGACCTTGTGGAGCGACGATCCGCGACAGGGCAGCGCGCAGCTGGCCGAAGTCGCGCGCACGCTGGAGACCGACTTCAAGCGCGTCGTCGGTACGCGCGACGTGTACACGATCGGCGCCCCCGACCGCGTGGTGGCGGTGACGCTGGATCCGGCGCGGCTGGGCGCCTACGGCCTCACGATCCCCGACCTGTCCGCCAGCCTGCAGGCCGCCAACGGCGTGCGCCACGCCGGCGAACGCATTGGCCCGGACGGCGCCGTACCGGTGACGGCCGGCACCTTCCTGGCCAGCGCGGAGGACGTCGCCTCGCTGGTGGTGGGGCTGCGCGACGGCAAACCCGTTCGCCTGTCCGACCTCGGTCGCGTCGAGGCCGGCGCCGACTTGCCCGCGCGCATGGCCTGGTTCGGCGCCCCGGCCGGGCGCGCAGGACCGAAGCAGGGCATCGCTCCCGCCGTTACCCTCGCCGTGGCGAAAAAGCCCGGCAGCAACGCTGCGGATATCACCGGCGCGATCACCGCGCGCCTCCACGAAGTCCGCGGCGAACTCATCCCCGAAGGCGTGCACGCCACCGTGACCCGCGACTACGGGCGCACCGCCACCGACAAGGCGATGAAGCTGATCCAGAAGCTGGTGTTCGCGACCGGATCGGTGGTGCTGCTGGTGCTGTTCGCGCTGGGCTGGCGCGAAGCCGTCGTGGTCGGCAGCGCGGTGGTGCTGACGCTGGCGGTGACGCTTTTCGCCTCCTGGGCCATGGGGTTCACGCTCAACCGCGTGTCGCTGTTCGCGCTGATCTTTTCCATCGGCATCCTCGTGGACGACGCCATCGTGGTGGTGGAGAACATCCACCGCCACATGAGCCGCGGCGGGCTGAGCCTGCGGCAGGCCATTCCGCCGGCCGTGGACGAGGTCGGCGGACCGACCATCCTGGCTACCTTCACCGTCATCGCGGCGCTGATGCCGATGGCCTTCGTGTCCGGGCTGATGGGCCCGTACATGCGGCCGATCCCGATCAATGCCTCGGTCGGCATGCTGCTGTCGCTGGCGATCGCGCTGGTCGTCACGCCCTGGCTGTCGCTCAAGCTGCTCTCGCGCCACGCGCCCGCGCACCAGCCCGCAGGCGTCTCGGCGGCGCCCGCGAACGCCAACTCCGCGCCAGGGGTCGGACACTCGCGATTGCATCGCTTGTTCGGTCGCGTGATGCGGCCTTTCCTCGACCCCGCGCGCGGCGCGCGCCGCCGCGTGATGTTGTTCGCCGGCACCGCGGGCCTGGTGCTGCTGGCGGCCGCGCTGGCGCTGGTGCAGGCGGTGGTGCTCAAGATGCTGCCCTTCGACAACAAGTCGGAACTGCAGGTGGTGGTGGACCTGCCCGAGGGCCGCACGCTACAGGACACCAACGCGCTGCTGGTCGACCTGGCAGCCGTGGTGGATACGGTGCCCGAGGTGCTCGACTACCAGGGCTACGCCGGCACCTCGGCGCCGATGAACTTCAACGGCCTGGTGCGCCAGTACTTCCTGCGCGCCGGCAGCAACGTCGGCGACCTGCAGGTCAACCTGGTGGACAAGCACGCGCGCGATCGCCAGAGCCACGAGATCGCGCTGGCGCTGCGGCCCAAGCTGGCCGAGGTTGGCCGCCGCCACGGCGCCTCGGTGAAGGTGGTGGAGGTGCCGCCCGGGCCACCGGTGCTCTCGCCGCTGGTGGCCGAGGTTTACGGGCCGGACTACCCGGCCGCGCGCGGGCTGGCGCTTGCCCTGCAGGACAAGTTCCTGGCGACCCCGGGGATCGTCGACGTGGATACCAGCGTCGAGTCGCCCGCGCCGCGCGAGACCGTCGTGTTCGACCGCGACCGCGCCGCCCGCCTGGGCGTGTCGCAGGCCGCGATCGCCGAGGTGGTGGCGGCAGGCGTGTCGGGACTGGATGCGACCTACGTGCATGACGGCGCGTCCAAGGTCCCGCGCCCCGTGCGCCTGCGCGTGCCGGCGGCCGACCAGGCCAGCATCACGCGAATCCTCGACCAGTCGGTGCGCGGGAGCGAAGGCCGGCGCATCCCGATCTCCGAGTTGGCCAGTGTCCGCCGCGAGCCCTGGGACGGCGCCATCCTGCACAAGGACCTGCTGCCGGTGGTCTACGTCACCGGCGACGAGGCCGGCGCGCTCGACAGCCCGCTGTATGGCATGTTCGACCTCGTGGGCCAGGTGGACGAAGCCGCCGTCGGCGGGCAGCGCCTCGCCCAGCACTTCATCGCGCAACCGCGCGACACCACCGGTTTCGCCATCAAGTGGGACGGCGAATGGCAGATCACCTACGAGACTTTCCGCGACATGGGCATCGCCTACGCCGCGGGCATGGTGCTGATCTACCTGCTGGTGGTCGCGCAGTTCCGCAGCTACCTGGTACCGCTGGTGATCATGGCGCCGATCCCGCTCACGGTCGTCGGCGTGATGCCGGGGCATGCGCTGCTGGGTGCGCAGTTCACCGCGACCTCGATGATCGGCATGATCGCGCTGGCCGGAATCATCGTTCGCAACTCGATCCTGCTGGTGGACTTCATCAACCAGGCGATCGACGAGGGGCGCGGGCTCGCCGACGCGGTGGTGGAGGCCTGCGCCGTGCGCGCCAAGCCCATCGCGCTGACCGGCGCGGCGGCGATGCTGGGCGCCTTCTTCATCCTCGACGACCCGATCTTCAACGGGCTGGCGGTGTCGCTGATCTTCGGCATCCTGGTGTCCACCGTGCTGACGCTGGTGGTGATCCCGCTGCTGTACTACAGCCTGTTGCGGGCGCGGCCGCGGCAGGCGCGCGCAGCGGCGTGACGCAACCGGCGCGGCTCAGCGCGCGGGCTTGTCGAGTGCGAAGTTGAGCAGGCCGGCGAGGCGATGCCCCGCCAGCCGCAGGCGATCCTCGGCCTGGCCGCGGTGGGCGTCGAGGTAGCGCGCGTCGATCACGTGGCCGGCCGGATACAGGCCGCCGTCGCGCACCAGTCGGCAGGATTCCAGCGCCCAGTCGACGGCCGGGCGATCGGAGGATCCGGTCGGATCGACGGGGCGCGGCGTGCGCGTCGCCAGTTCCGCCGCGTAGCGCTCCGGCGCCAAGCCGCGCGAGGCCACCAGGTCGCTGTCCCAGACCGCATGCAGGTTGGTGCCGCGGCCGGCCAGGCTGAGCTGGTAGTCGTTGCCGCCCTTGTCGCGGCGCGGCGAGGAGTGCAGCGGCTGGTGCACGTCGCCGACAAAATGCACCAGGTACTTCAGCGCGTCTCGCCGCTCGGCATCCGGCCGAGCGCGATCCGAGAGCACAAGGAACTGGCGATTGATCGCGCCGATGACGCAATTGCCGTCCGGGCAGTCGCGCGCCGGCACGTAATCGCAATCGCCGCTGCGGAAGTTGACGTAATGCCAGTTCGCGCGCGGATCCTTGGGGTCGGCGAGGCGCAGGCCGTCGGCCCAACTCGACACGCCGGGCAGCGTGGGGTCGGTTTCGCCGACCAGCAGGCGCTCGACCTCGGCGCGCGCGCGCGGGCGCAACTCGCCCTGCGCGAGTTCGGCGACGATGCGGTGGCCGTCGCGCTTCCAGCCC
>CBININ010000246.1:0-3598 GCA_966250755.1 uncultured Gammaproteobacteria bacterium
TCGCTCGCCGGCCGCATCGCCGACGTCAACGCCAAGATCCACACCGACGCCGGCGGCCCGCATGCCGGTCGCACCATCAAGCGCCTCGCGGTGAAGGGCGCCTTCCACGGTCGCACCGAGCGCCCGGCGATCTTCTCCGACTCCAGCCGCAAGGCCTACGTGCAACACCTGGCGTCCTTCCGCAACGAGACCAGCCTGATCACCATCGAGCCCTACTCGATCGAGCAGCTCAAGCAGGCCTTCGCCGACGCCGAGGCCAATGGCTGGTTCATCGAGGCGATGTTCCTGGAGCCGGTGATGGGCGAAGGCGATCCGGGCCGCTCGGTGCCGCCGGCTTTCTACGCCGCCGCGCGCGAGCTGACCAAGGCGCACGGCAGCCTGCTGCTGGTGGATTCGATCCAGGCCGGCCTGCGCGCGCACGGCGTGCTGTCGATCGTGGACTACCCGGGCTTCGAGAACATGGAAGCGCCGGACATGGAGACCTACTCCAAGGCGCTCAACGGCGGCCAGTACCCGCTGTCGGTGCTGGCCGTCAACGAACGCGCCGCGCAGCTCTACCGCAAGGGCGTCTACGGCAACACCATGACCGCCAACCCGCGCGCGCTCGACATCGCCGCCGAGGTGCTGTCCTCGCTGACGCCGGAACTGCGCAACAACATCCGCGCCAAGGGCAAGCTTTTCCTCGACAAGCTCAATGCGTTGAAGGACGAGACCGGCGGCCTGATCACCAAGGTGCAGGGTACCGGCCTGCTGTTCTCCTGCGAGCTCGACCCGGGCTTCAAGTGCTTCGGCGCCGGCTCCACCGAGGAGTACATGCGCGAGCGCGGCCTCGGCGTGATCCACGGTGGCACCAACTCCCTGCGCTTCACCCCGCACTTCGCCATCACCGACGAGGAAGTGGACCTGGTGATCGCGCACGTCAGGCACGCCCTGCTGCACGGGCCGCGCAAGGCGCAGGCCGCGGCGGCCTGATCGCCGGCCTCATGCGCGACACGGACGTCGCCGCATGAACCCGTCCCCCGCAGGCGCCCACCACCTGCCCCGCACCGTCTGGGTGCTGGGCCTGGTCAGTCTGTTGATGGACGTCTCCTCGGAGATGATCCACGGCCTGCTGCCGGTCTTCCTGGTCGGCACGCTGGGCGTCAGCGCCTTCACCCTCGGAATTATCGAAGGCGCCGCGGAAGCCACGGCGAGCATCAGCAAGATCTTCTCCGGCGCGCTGTCGGACCGGCTGTCGCGGCGCAAGCCGCTGATCGTGTTGGGCTACGGCATGGCGGCGCTGACCAAGCCGCTGTTCCCGCTCGCCGGCTCGGCGCTGACGGTGTTCGTCGCGCGCTTCATCGACCGCATCGGCAAGGGCATCCGTGGCGCGCCCCGCGACGCCCTCATCGCCGACGTCACCGATCCCGGGCAGCGGGGGGCCGCCTTCGGGCTGCGACAATCGCTCGACACCGTTGGTGGCTTCGCCGGCCCGCTGATCGCCGTCGGCCTGGTGGCGGGACTGGCCTACGACGTGCGCCTGGTGTTCTGGCTCGCCTGCATTCCGGCGCTGCTGGCGGTGCTGGTGCTGCTGTTCGGAATCGCCGAGGCGCCGCGGGCACGCAACGGCAACGGCACGGCCCGGAATCCCTTCGCCGGTTTTCGTCGCGACGACTATTCGCTGCGCTTCTGGGGCCTGGTCGGGCTGGTGCTGCTGTTCACGCTCACGCGCTTCTCCGAGGCGTTCCTGATCCTGCGCGCCGAGGATGCCGGCCTGCCCACCGGCTGGGCGCCGATGACCCTGGTGGTGATGTCGGCGACCTATCTGCTGACGGCTTATCCCGCCGGCAAGCTCTCCGACCGCATGCCGCGCCACGCTCTGCTTGCGCTGGGCTGCTTGGTGATGGTCGTCGCCGACCTGCTGCTGGCCTTCGGGCAAGGCGTGGCGGTGGTGATGGCCGGCGTGGCGCTGTGGGGCGTGCACATGGGCATGACCGAAGGCCTGATCGCCGCGCTCACCGCCGACTACGCACCCGCCGACCTGCGCGGCACCGCCTTCGGCATCGTCAACCTCGCCCGCGGCGTGATGCTGCTGGTGGCCAGCGCGCTGGCCGGCGCGCTGTGGACCGGCTTCGGCCCACAGGCGACCTTCGTGTGCGGCGCCGCTTTCGCCGTGCTCACCGCCGCCGCCGCGCTGGCGCTGCGCGGGCATGCCCACCGGGGCTAGACTGGCACCATGTCACTGCGCAGCAAGCTCGCCGAACACGGCTTCGAGTCCAACGACGACTACGACCACGCCCTGCGTTGCCTTTTTGGTCAACCGGCTGCGCACTTGCGGGTGCTGCACGTGGACGGCACCGCCGGCCGCCGCAAGACGGCGTTCGCGCAGGCGCTGGGCCGCGCGCTGGACTATCCGCACGTGCTCTACCACGACTTCACCGCCGGGGAAGCGGCGCCGCCGCTGCAGCCGGTGGTGCTGGAGGACGGCAGCCTGGGTACGCCGGAGCCGGCGCCCTCGGGCTTCGAGCGGGTGATGACGGAAGGCTGCGCCTATTCCGAAGCCACCCCCACCCTGCTGATCCTCGACCAGCTGCAGGCCGCGCATTTCGCCGACCAGCAACGGCTCTACAACTTCGTCATGAAGCGCGAATGGAGCGGCGCCACCGGCCCCGCCACCGCCAACGCGAGGAACCTCGTGCTGGTGCTGATCTCCGAGCAGCCGCTGTACCATTCGCTGGCCAAGTGCAGCTACCGGGTGTGGACCGACGCGCAGCGCGCGTTCCTGGACTACCGCCCACAGGACTTCGGCCTGGGCGCGGAGGCGCAGGGCTTCTTCGCGGCGATGGCGGCGGTGTGCACCGCCCTGCCCGCCGCGCCCACGCCGAGCGAGTTCGCCAACCTGGTCTCGGACCTGCTGCATTACGCCCGCAGCGAGGAGCAGATACGCCAGAGCTTCTTCGGCCGGGTGGAGAACCTCGAGCGCGCGCGGCTCTACGCGCCGGAGCTGGCGCAGCCCCTGCGCGAGCTGCTGGTGGAGCTCGAGCGCCTGCTCGGCGCCGACCAGGTCAGCCTGGACGACGTGCCGGCGGAGTGACTCAGCCGGCCTCGCCGGCGATGCCGAACTGCATCGCGTAGCCGACGATGGCGAAAAGCGCCATGGTCACCAGCAGAAGCCAGGTAAACAGCGAACCCAGGAAGCGCCCGCGCGAAGTGCCGCTGCTGTGGCTCAGGCCCCAGGCATGGGCCAGTCGCGAGACCAGCAGGACGCTGCCGAAGCCGTGGATCATGGCGTTGGAATAGCCGTTGAGCTCCATGCCGCCGAGCAGGATGAGCGCCAGCGGCATGTTCTCGACCGCGTTGGCGTGCGCGCGCACGCGCTTGAGCAACTCGCGATCGCCGCCGTCGCCCAGGCCGATCTTGTGGCGGAAACGCCACTGCACCACGCGTATGGCCAGGAAGACCACCAGCAAGGCGCAGAAACCGGCGTACATCAACGTGATCATGGAAGCATCCCCTGGAGGTTGCCGCGGCGCGGCAACGGTGCACCGACCGCCAACGCCGCGAAGTCTACCGGCGGCGGCATCAGGCCGCCAGCGCAATACCACGCAATTCGGCGGTT
>CBININ010000247.1:0-3565 GCA_966250755.1 uncultured Gammaproteobacteria bacterium
GGCACCAGCGAAATCCAGCGCCTGGTGATCGCCCGCAACGAGACCGGCCTGCGCTGAAGTCCCGCGGCGCGTCAACGCGCGCCCGCCCGCCGCGTTATCGGCCTCGACACTCCATCGAGGCCGACCTGATGCGCGCGACAATGCTGGCGGTCCTGCTTTCCCTGCTCGCAGCGGGTTCCGCGGCGGCCTGGTCCCTGCGCGACCGCGATGCGGCCGTCGCCTTGCCCGAAGGCGTGCGCGTGGAGCGCGAGATCGCCTACGGAGCCGATCCGGCGCAGCGGCTCGATGTCTACCTGCCTGCGGCCGAGGGCAGCGACCGGCCGCTGATCCTGATGGTCCACGGCGGCGCCTGGCGTATCGGTGACAAGTCCGCGCGCGGCGTCGTGACGGCGAAAGTGCAATCCTGGGTGCCCGCGGGCGCCGTCTTCGTGTCGATCAATTACCGCATGCTGCCGGCGCGCGACGCACTCGGGCAACGCGAGGACGTGGCGCGCGCATTGGCCTTCGTGCAGGCGCACGCGCGCGAGTGGGGCGCGGATCCCGGCCGCGTCGTGCTGATGGGCCATTCAGCCGGCGCCCACCTGGTCGCCTTGCTGTCCGCAGACCCTTCCCAGGGCCGCGTGTTCGGCGTACGGCCCTGGCTCGGCACCGTGGTGCTCGACAGTGCCGCCGTGGACGTGCCGGCACTGATGGGTCGACGCCACCTGCCGCTGTACGATGCCGCCTTCGGCGCCGATCCCGCGCGCTGGCGACTCGCTTCTCCGCGGCACGCGCTGGTGCGCGGCGCGGTGCCGATGCTGCTGGCCTGTTCCAGCCGCCGGCGCGACCAGCCTTGCAACGCGGCCCGCGGCCTGGCGGCCGCCGCGGGGCCGCTGGGCGTCGAGGTCCGGGTGTTGCCGCAGGACCTCGATCACGCCGGCGTCAATGCCGAACTCGGCAAGCCGGGCGCCTACACCGACGCGGTAAACGATTTCCTCGCGGCGGTCGGCGCACGGCCTGGCAGCCACCGCCGCTAGCCGCGTCGCAGCGCCGCTGCAAGGGTCGCCGCGACTGTGCCGGGGGCGTACAATTCCGGGCTTTATCCGCCCCGGAATTCGCACCGCGATGAGCGCCCAGTCCTTCGTCCCCGCCACCCTCGATGCCGTCCTGAAAGCCCTCGAGGGCCAGTCGCCCGCCGACCTGCCGGCCTTCGGCCGCGCCTTCCTCGCGCAGGTCCCCGCGGAAGAGCTGGCGCTGCGGCCGGTCTCGGCCTGGGTGGCGATCGTCGCCAGCAACCGCGCCTTCGCCGACCAGCGCACGCCGGGGCAGGCGAAGATCCGCGTGTTCAACCCGCCGGCCGAGGCGGGCTTTGGCGGCAACCACGGCGCGGTGCAGATCGTCAACGACGACATGTCCTTCCTGGTGGACTCGGTGGGCATGGCGCTGGCGCAGCACGGCCTGGCCTCGCACGGCATCGTGCACCCCGTGTTCGCGGTGCGCCGCGACGGCGCCGGCAGGCTGCAGGCGGTCGGCGAGGGCGCGCCGGAGTCGCTGATCCACATCGACGTCGACCGGCTCGCCGGCGAGGAGCAGGCGACGGCGGTGCAAGCCTCGATCGCCGCGGCCCTGGCCGATGTGCGCGCGGCGTTCGCGGACTGGGAAGCGATGCGCGACAAGATGGCGGAGATCGCGGAGGACCTGGCTACCCGCCGGATGCCGGCCAGCGACGAGACCCGCGCCGAAGCCCGGGATTTCCTGCGCTGGGCAGCGGACAACCATTTCACCTTCCTGGGCTACCGCGAGTATGAGGTTCGCCCGGAAGGCGAAACGCGCGTCCTGGCTGCGGTTTCCGGCACCGGCCTGGGCATCATGCGGGGCAAGAGTGGGCTCACCACGCCGCGCCCGCTGGCCGGGCTCGCAGCTTCCGACCTGCCGCCGGGTGCGACCCTGGATCCGCTGATCCTGACCAAGACCAACTCGCGATCGACGGTGCATCGTCCCGGGTACATGGATTACATCGGCGTGCTCAAGTTCGACGCCAACGGCCGCGCGATCGCCGAGCAGCGTTTCCTCGGCCTTTACACCTCGAGCGCGTACAACCGCCGGCCTTGGGAGATCCCGCTGGTGCGCCAGCGCCACGAGGCGGTCATGGCGGCCTCCGGTTTGGGCGAGAACAGCCACAGCGGCAAGGCCCTGCGCCACATCCTCGAGACGCTGCCGCGCGACGAGCTGTTCCAGGCCAGCATCGAGGAACTGACCCGCACCGCGATGGGCATCCTGGCCCTGCAGGAGCGTGCGCGCCCGCGCCTGTTCCTGCGCCGCGACCGCCACGGCCGCTTCTATTCCGCGCTGGTGTTCATCCCGCGCGACCGCTTCAACTCCGAGGTGCGCGGCCGCATCGAGACGCTGCTGCGGGAGGCCCTGCACGGCGATCGCCTGGACACCACCGTCAGCATCGGCGAGTCGCCGCTGGCCCAGCTGCACGTGCTGGTGCGCCCGCGCCGCGGCGAGAAGGTCGTCGCCGACGCCGCCGCGCTCGAGGCCGAGCTGGTGGCGATCGTGCGCAACTGGCAGGACCAGCTGCGCGAGGGCCTGGTCGAGGCCCACGGCGAGGACGAGGGCCTGCGGCTGGCGCAACGCTTCGGCAAGGCGCTGCCGGCCGGCTACATGGAATCCGTTTCGCCCGCGCAGGCGGCTGCCGATATCGGCCAGGCCGCCGCGGTGCACGGCGCCGACGACCTGCGCCTGACGCTGTACCGCGGCCAGGACGGCGGCCTGCGCTTCAAGCTGCTGCGCAGCGGCGACGAGATCGCCCTGTCGGATGCGTTGCCGATGCTGGAGAACCTCGGCCTGCGCGTGAACAGCGAGCACCCTTACGTGCTCGAGCTCGAGGACGGCCGCGTGTCCATCCAGGACTTCGAGGTCGAGTCGCCGGCCGGCGAGGTGGACGTGGAGGCGGCGCACGCGCGCTTCCAGGCCGCCTTCGCGGCGATCTGGTCCGGCCAGGCCGAGAGCGACGGCTTCAACCGGCTGGTGCTGGCCGCGGGCCTGGGCTGGCGCCAGGTGGCGATGCTGCGCGGCTACTGCAAGTACCTGCAACAGACCGGCGTGACCTTCTCCCAGGCCTACATGGAGCAGACGCTGGCGCGTTATCCGCTGATCGCGCGCCTGCTGGTCGAGCTGTTCGAGGCGCGCTTCGAGCCCGGCCGCGACGTGCGCGCCGACCGCCGCACCTGCGAAACCCTGCGCGCCGACCTGACCGCCATCGTGCCGCAGGCCGATCGCCACGACATGCGCACCATCCTGGAAGAGATGGGCAATGACCGCGCGCTCGACCGCGACGCCCAGGTGGACGCCTGCGCCGATGCGCTCGCCATCACCCTGGAGCGGGTTTCGAGCCTGGACGAGGACCGCATCCTGCGGTCCTTCATGGCGGTGATCAACGCCACGCTGCGCACCAGCTTCTTCCAGAAGAAGGGCGAGGGCGGCACCCACAAGGACTACATCAGCTTCAAGTTCGATCCCGCGAAGGTGCCGGAGCTGCCGAAGCCGGTGCCCTACCGCGAGATCTTCGTGTACTCGCCCT